>JBDLTW010000209.1:0-2670 GCA_039805605.1 Pseudomonadota bacterium | reverse complement strand
CCCATTGTCTTTAATTTTTAAAGTAATTACTTCATTTTTTTCAGTTACTTCTAGACTAATATTAATTTGCTCAAGGCGACGTGCTTGAAAAGCATTATTTAATAAGTTAGAAAGATGACGTTTAAATTCTATGGGATTAATTAATATCCAGTAATTATCTAGATCATCAAATTTAAGTGTTAAGTTAACTTGATTTTGATATTTTGTCCATTCAATTATTTTTAAGTCAACGATTTGTTTCAATAAGTCATATATGGAAATATAAACTTTATGTGAGTCAATTATATTAAATTGAGGAGCAATATTATTGGTTGCAATTAAAGCATTGTCTAAAATAGTCAGGGTATTTTGAATAGCATCATTAATTGTTTTACGCGATGGATGATTAGAATCAAGAACATCATTTAGACTAACATTAATAGCAAATAATGGTGAGCGTATATCGTGAATAACTCGTTTATAGGTTTCGGATAGTTTAAGCTTTAGCTGAGTATCTTGATATAAGTTTACAACTTCAATTAATTGGTTCAATTCAGAAAGGTTCTCACTACTTACAGGAAGATGTTGATTATCATTAACTGCATTAATCATATTGCGAAGTGGTTGAGTTATTTTATGCACAATTAAATTACTTACAATTTTATAGCTAATAACGTAAAATATTATACAAATAGCTAGAACTACCAAAATAATTAATAAAATTAATTTCTCAAGTTCATTATCCCAACTAATATGAATTGGAATAGATAAAGATGAGCTAGATTCAATTTTTAATTCGGCAAAATGTGTTTGGGCAATTGGATTAAAGCGAAAAGATAAATCTTTATTTGACGAGGATAAATGAATATCGTGATTTAGTTGATGTAGCTTGGCTAAATATAAACTAGGGTCAAAATATAATATTAATGTAAAGTGGCGCATAACACAATCACCAACTAGGCGACTTAGTTTATTATTATTTAAATAGCACATCTCCAGATTAGTGTAATATAAAGTTTTAATCCCTTGAGCATAAACAACTTGTTTATTTAAACTATAAGGATTGTGTCGGATTACTTCTATACCTTGGATAAAATCAGCATCTAAATGCTTTAATAATAAGAAAACGTCAGACTTATGCTTTTGACGATCAATGGAGTTAGCAAAAAGATAATTGGCAAATTCAGGATTATTAGCAATCATTGTAATTTGTGCTGATAATCCTGATTGTAATAAATCATTAGTAATAGTTACTTGATTTTTGAATTCTTGAATTCGTTGTTGCCGATTTGTTGTGATTATCCAATAACATACTGCAATTACTATCGCAATACCAAAAGCTACACACAATCCAATAATTCTAATTAATCTAAATTTAAACCACTGTAAATTATTATTACTCACGCCGTAATTTTACCTTTATTATTTAGTCAAGTATCCGAATATTAAAATAATAAACTTCTTTACCTAATAATAATTCAGGTTCAACTAAATTTTCACTTAGGCTAACTAAATCAAATTCTTCATAAGATAAATGTTTTAATGGAATCTTTTTCCGTTGCGTTATTAAGGTGTAGGTGTCAATTAAGCTTGGTTCATCTTTAATTAGTCGTCCAACTTGATCTAATGAGTTGGCCGTATAAATAGTTAATAAATATTTTTGCTCATCTTCACTAATCATGCATAATGCACCATCTTTATCTATTAAATAATAGCCTTTAATCTTTAATTTTTTAAATAATTTAAGGCAGTAATTAACAAATAATTTATCTGATAACGGTAACGGGGTTTCTGCTTCAATATGTTGCTTCAGTGAGTTAGTAATAGTTTCATAATACTTAAAGGTAAGTTCTTCAATTATCTCTAATAAGTGTTCTGGATTAACCGATTTGTTGACAAATCTATCAATTAATTCATCATCACGAGCTTGATGACCTAATTCATAATTATCACTACCTGTAAATAATATTTTTTTAACAGTATAGTCATTCAGTTGTTTACTTAAGCTTACTCCATCAGTTGTCGGCATTGAGTAGTCAAGGGTTATAACAGCAACAGTTGAAGATAATTGGTCTTGTTGATTAAATAAATTATGAATTTCACTAAACTTAAATTCTACTAGGGAATTATGTAAATCATTATATTCAGATTCCTCACAACCACGTAATAAATTTAATCCCGTAAGTGGTGAACAATGTTTATTTATAAAAGCTAAAAATTCATTGGGCTCTAAAAAAGTTGTGATTTTGAATTTTTTAGATAACAAAGTAGTTAAGCTATTTAGAACATTTATGTCATCATCAATACTAACTATCATTGGTCTAAAATAAAAAATTGGTAAAGTTTTAATCATTCTAATTTGTCCTCTTTAAATTTTTTAAACAGCTAACAATTACTCCACACACAATATATTCATTGATATTATATAGTTTTTTATCTAAAGCTTGATGAATTGATTGTAAATAATACTCATCATCAAAAATAACTTTCTTAATGCTAAAACTTAAATTAGAAATTTTCTTTACTATAACAAAATCTTCATTATTGTACTGCAGATTAGGATTAACAAATAAAATACTACCATGTTCAAATAAGATATTGGTTTCTGATACTTCTAAGGCAAATATATTTTGTGAATCATCAAATTTAGTCTGAATATATTTAACTACTGGTGCTGTTGCATAATTTTCA
>JBDLTW010000208.1:0-5062 GCA_039805605.1 Pseudomonadota bacterium | reverse complement strand
ACTGAACAAGTTAATTAGCTAAATTAAATTTATTGTTACTTATTAGCAAATTTTTAATACAAAAATTCCTAGCACCAACTAGGAATTTTCCTATTTTTGACATCCTCCCCCTGAAGGAGGAGGTTTTATGGCGCATTGGAATAACAAAATATTAGTGTTTAAAATGGCGAATTCCACTAAATACCATCGTAATACCGTGTTCATTACATGCATCAATAGATTCTTGATCTCGTAAGGAGCCACCTGGTTGAATAATCGCTTTAATTCCTGCTTTAGCACACTCATCAACACAGTCACGAAATGGGAAAAATGCATCAGAGGCTAATACGCCACCATGTTTAGCTCGTTCAATTGCCTGTTGTGTTGCCCAAATTCGATTAGTTTGTCCAGCACCAATTCCTTGTGCTACACCATCTTTTGCTACCACTATTGCGTTTGATTTAACATGCTTAACTACTTTCATCGCAAAAGTCAAATCCGTTAATTCATCTTCAGTTGGTTTAACTTGAGTTACTACTTGTAAATCATCACTAAAACTAGCATCACGGTTTTGCACTAAAATACCACCATCAACAGTTACATACTCCCACTTAGCTTGAGGCTGTTGTGTGGTAACTTGAATAATTCGTAAATTTTTTTTCGTTTGTAATTCGTTTAATGCTTCAGCAGTAAATTGTGGTGCAATAACAATTTCAAGAAATGTTTTATTAATTTCTTGAGCAGTTGCTAAATCAACACAATGATTAATCGCAACGATACCACCAAAAATTGATACAGGATCACTTGCATACATTTTTGTATACGCACTATATACATCATTTGCAATTGCTACACCACAAGGTGTTGAATGTTTAACACCACATGCAGCTACTTCGCTAAATTCAGCAACTACTTTCCATGCTAAATCCATATCTCGTAAATTATTAAATGACAATTCTTTACCATGTAATTGTTGGAAATCACTCATTACCCCTGCTTGAGTAGTTGCAGTATAATAAGCTGCCTGTTGATGAGGATTTTCTCCATAACGTAATTGACTAGCCTTGCGATAAGATAAATGTAAATACTCAGGAAAATCAATTTCATCAAGTAAAAATTGACTTATGGCAGCATCATAAGCAGATGTTAAATTAAACACTTTACCAGCTAATTGTTTACGAGTAGCAAAATCGACTTGACCACTAGCTATTAATTGTTGCTGTACTAGAGAATAATCATTACTATCACTAATTACTAAAACATCAGCAAATGCTTTGGCGGCCGAACGTAACATAGTTGGACCACCAATATCAATAAACTCAACTTTTTCCGCAAAGCTAATATCTTTTACTACTTCACTAAAAAATGGGTATAAATTAACTATTACTAAATCAATTGGTAGGATACCATGTTTTTCAATAGTTTGCATATGCTCTTGATTATCACGGATCGCTAAAATTCCACCATGCACATTGGGATGCAAAGTTTTAACTCTACCATCTAACATTTCTGGAAATTTAGTAACCGCACTAATATCGGTAACGGGTAATCCATGCTGTTCTAAATAACGATAAGTACCTCCAGTAGAAATTAACTCTACCCCATTATTAACCAAATATTGAGCAAACTCTAAAATTCCTGTTTTATCATAAACACTAATTAATGCACGTTTTAACATACTTAACCTTTCACTACTTGTATTTGTTGAATAATTTGTTGTGCTTGTTGACGAGCTTTAATCGTATCAGAGGCATAACTTAGCGCAACACCCATACGACGTTTAGTAAATCCTTGTGGTTTGGCAAATAAACGTAAATCACTATTGGCTACCGCTAAAGCTTGATCTAAATTAACATAACTTAAATCAGTTCCATCAATACCAGCATATAATACGTGACTAGCTCCATGCTCACGTAAACGTGTATCGACTGGTAAACCTAAAATAGCTCTGGCATGTAATTCAAACTCACTCTGATATTGGCTAATCATCGTCACCATACCCGTATCATGTGGTCGTGGACTAACTTCAGAAAACCAAACCATATCATTTTTAACAAATAATTCTACGCCAAAAACACCTAAACCACCTAAATTATTAGTTATTTGTAAAGCTATTTCTTGAGCTCGAGCTAGAGCCAAAGCCGACATTGCCTGTTCTTGCCAACTTTCTACATAATCACCATTTACCTGACGATGACCAATTGGAGCACAAAAATGCGTTTTAATTTGACCATTATGATCTTTTGCCCGAACGGTTAATAAGGTGATCTCAAAATCAAAATCAATCAAACTTTCAACAATTACTTGATTATTTGCTACTCGAGCACCTTGATTAGCATATTGCCATGCCTGATTAATTTCACTGGCTTGAGTTACTAAGCTTTGACCTTTACCAGAAGATGACATTACTGGCTTAATAAAACAAGGAAAACCTACTTCTTGACAAGCACTAATTAGCTCATTTTCATTGCTAGCAAATCGGTAAGATGAGGTTGGTAAATTTAACTCTTCAGCCGCTAAACGGCGAATTCCTGCACGGTTCATCGTTAGATTAACCGCCCGAGCAGTTGGAATAACCAAAGCTTGTTGATTAGCTTCTACCTCAAGTAAAATTTCCGTAGCAATAGCTTCAATTTCAGGGACAATTAAATCTGGTTGTTGCTGTTGAATTAATTCTCGTAATTGCTGTGGATTACTCATATCAATTACATAGCTATAATGAGCTACTTGCATTGCAGGAGCATTTGCATAGCGATCAACTACAATTGTTTCAACACCAAAACGCTGTAAGGCAATTACTACTTCCTTGCCTAATTCTCCACCACCTAACAACATTACTCGTAAGGCACTATTAGTTAATGCAGTTCCTAATTGCATGATCTGATCGTTTCCTGTAAAATTTGTTGAATTGCTTGAATAATTAATTTATGTTCTAATTGAGCGATTTTAGTAGCTAAACTATTAACTGTTTCATCAATCTCAACCACAACACTCTCTTGAATAATTATTTCACCAGCATCAATTTGTTCACTAACATAATGAACACTACAGCCAGAAATAGTTTCTTTAGCAACTAAAACTGCTTGATGAACATGTTTTCCCCACATTCCTTTACCACCATATTTAGGTAATAACGATGGATGCAAGTTAATAATTTGCCGAGGATATTTAGCAATAAATTTCTGGTCTAAAATGGATAAAAAACCAGCCAAGACAATTAACTGGCAACTATCAGGGATATACTGCATAATCTGTGTCGATAAATCTGCTCCTGCTATTTTACGCTCAATTAAATACGTGGGTAAATTATATTTTTGAGCACGTTCTAGAGCTAAACAAGAACGATCGGCAATTACCGCAATAATTTTTATTGGCAATTGTTGAGAGTTAATTGCCTCAATAATTGCTTGTAAATTACTCCCAGCACCAGAAACTAAGACTACAATTTCAAACATATTTTTTCATTACCTTGACTTATTTCACCAACAATATGTGCTATTTCACCATGCTCAGCTAAAACAGTTAATGCTAATTGTGCTTGTTCAGGAGGTAACACAAGGATAAAACCAAATCCCATATTAAAAGTTCCATACATCTCTTTAGGCGCAATTCCTTGGCTTTGAATGAAATCAAAAATTGCTAGTTTAGGCATTAAACTCGTATCAATATTAGCACATAATCCATCTGGAATAATTCGTGGCACATTTTCATATAGACCTCCACCAGTAATATGTGCCATACCATTAATTTTAACTTGTTCTAAAAGTGCCAAAACTGGCTTAACATAAATTTTTGTTGGTGTCAGTAATACTTCACCTAAATTAGAACCTGCAAACTCTTGATCTAAATTATCCACCAATTTACGAACTAATGAAAAACCATTGCTATGTACGCCACTGGAGGCTAAAGCAATTATTTTATCACCAACTGCAATTTTATCTCCCGTAATAATGTCTTCTTTTTCAACTACACCAACCGCAAACCCTGCAATATCATACTCACCAGCTTGGTAAAAACCAGGCATCTCAGCTGTTTCACCACCAACCAAAGCCGCACCTGATTGTAAACAACCATTAGTAACTCCACTAACAATTTCAGCTGCTACTTGAGCATCTAATTTACCACAAGCTAAATAATCTAAAAAAAATAGTGGTTTTGCGCCATGGCATAAAATATCATTAACACACATGGCAACACAATCAATCCCAATGCTATCATAACGTTGTAATTCAAAAGCAATTTTTAATTTAGTACCAACCCCATCAGTACCTGAAACCAAAACGGGATTATTATATTTACCAAGTTCATATAAGGCTCCAAAACTTCCTAGTTCGGTTAAAACATTTTTTGAATACGTCTGTTTAACCATATCTTTAATTAAACCTACACTTTTATAGCCTTCTTCTTTATCAACCCCTGCAGTTTTATATGTAATCATAACTAATTGTCCTTTCTATTGTTCAATATCATTAATTGGGTAATTGGCAGTAAAACAACCTTCACAGAAATGTTCTCCGCCCAAAATTAAGCGCTGATTTTCAATAGTTAGGAAATCTAGGCTATCCGCATTAATTTGTTGGCAAATTTCTGCAATACTCATTCGACTAGCAATTAATTCCTCTTTACTTGAAATATCCACACCAAAAAAACATTCACTTTTTACCATTGGTGAGGCTAAACGAAAATGTACTTCAGATGCACCAGCTTCCCGCAGTAATTTAATTAATTTTTTAGCTGTAGTTCCTCGTACTAATGAATCATCAACCAAAACAACTCGTTTACCAGCAATTACTTGGCGTAGTGGATTAAGTTTAAGATTTACCGCTCGTTCACGTAATTGCTGACTAGGTAAAATAAAACTTCTACCCATATATTTACTACGCACTAAACCCATAGCATAAGGGATTTTACTTTCTTCAGCATAACCAATCGCTGCTACAACTCCAGAGTCAGGAACACCAATTACTACATCGGCATTTACTGGTGTTTGTCGAGCTAAATATTTACCCGCAGCTTCTCGCACACTATAAACATCCAAATCATCTAAGACGCTATCTGGACGTGAAAAATAAATGTATTCAAA
>JBDLTW010000207.1:0-2586 GCA_039805605.1 Pseudomonadota bacterium | reverse complement strand
AATACATTAATAGATATATTAACAGGAATAGTAAATTCATTAAATAATATTATTAAAACATTAACAGATAATCTTAAACTCTATACAGATTTTAGTCCTAAGATCGATGTAGTTATTAAATTACTATTAGTTGATGCTCAGGATGCAAATAGAGCTTATTATAAAATTAATCGTACAAGTCGCATTGATACAGAATTTATTAATCAAGTCAATTCACTAAAAACACTATTTCCTTCTTGGGCACCGAATGATGGCATTTTAACAAATCAAATGAATATTGCAATTACTAGTGATAATGATCTGTATACACCAGGTACGAAAACAAACAAGGTTGTGCAACCCTATAAATTACCTGATGAAACAATTCAGATCTCTGTAGATGGATCCACAATTCGTGATATTTACGATAAAATTGGTAAGCTTAATGCAGATATCACAATTACAAAACTGAATAATATTGTTTATTACAATGCTAAAAGTAGCAATTGCGAACTTTTATTACAGGATTCTACCCTGATAAATTGTAATGGTACTATTCGATTTAATCTAACGAATGTGTATGGTCCTATTTATTCAGATATTATATATGATTTATATACAACCACGACAATCTATACATTTAATACACCAACCATGACATTTAATTCAAAATCTGCAATAATTACTGGATTATCTGATTTGACAAATACAAGAATTAACTTATATGTAACAAATCTGATACTCGGCGATAATTGTATGGAAAATTTAAATAAATGTATTGTTGATATCAAATGTACAAATCTACGTATTTATGATAATGCTTTTTTGGGATCTATTGATACATCAATAATTATAAATTGTGTGAATAATATTACTGCAGGAAAACAGGTATTTGCAGCAACAAAAAATGTATCATTAACTACAAACAAGGAACTCATTAATATGCAAACTACACCTATATTTTATAGTGCAGGTCATAGAAATTTAACAGAAATTGGAGCAATCATTAAAGATGCAACTAATATTGAAACAAATGATATTATGAACGTAAGAATTAATACAGTTATTGCAGAAACTGATGCCATTTTCCAAATACCCATAATGTCAATCACATTTAGACATGCATCTACATTAAAAGAATATGATATCATTATACAACCAAAAGACTGGTTTTGGTGCTACAAGCTGGATAATTTATTGGAACTTGAAGCGAATGGAGTTACGCATGATTTTAAGAGTGGTGACAACCGATATAAATATTTACCAATAGTTCAAACTGCACGAGAATATTGCGGGTTACAACATAATTTTGCACCCAGCATGATACGATATAAAGGATTTACATTTAATAAAACATCTGGTCATAATGGATCTGTAAAGGTAAATGCATATTTCTCAACACTGCAAAAAGCAAGAAAAGATAAAGAAAATGCTGTAATACAAGAATTGTCAATTTTGTTTGAAATTTTGATTGATATTGCAATATTTTCAGTAAGTGCATTGATACCTCCTGCAGCACCTCTTCTTATAACTGGTGTCCTTGCAGCTGCTAAATTAGCATGGACTGCGTATGAAATAGTTAACGTAGTTGCTATTGCATTTGGATCACTTGAAATTATTAGTGCAGATATATTAGATGAGCTTCGAATTCCTTTTGAAAACTTACAAGATAGAGATATTGAATTAGATGAAGAAACATTAAATGAACTTGAAAATGCTACACGTGCACTTCGATTTACTGCTGGTCTCAGTAAAAAGGCAATAAAAGCTGGAAGTTTCAGAACATTTTTTAATCCTAAAGCAATAGCTAAACCTATAAGGCGAGCAACTGCACCTGGAGCTTTGGTCAGTAAGAATGCCTTAACTAAACAAGTACAAGAATCTATTCGAATATTATTAGTTGAAGTAGTTGAAATAGATGAAATAATTGAAAGGGCTATTAAATTAGATCCAGCTGTGATTAAAAAAACACCTTTGAATGTTGTTTCATCAAATGTGACAAAAGTAGATAACATTACAAGTGCTCGTTATGGTTCTAAACAGACAATGCAGAAATCAGTTGTTGTTTCTAAAGGTATTAATGCTACAAAAATAATAGAAGTAGATATAGGTGACGCTTTTAGAACTTTAAAAGCTGAAAAAATATTAAAAGTGAATCCAATCCTAAATGCCAATGTTCGTTTTGGAACAAGTGCTGCTAAAAAACAAATGAGTGCCTTTGTAAAACAAATTTGGGATGATCTGGCACTTCGAAATCCAAAGCTACAATACTCTGTACCATCTATGCTAAATCTTCAACGATTATTAAGATCTATTAATAGATTTTTTTATAAAGTAATTGATTTTGGAGTACTTGTACGTGATTTAACAAAGTTGAAAATAGAACGTGCTGCACTTAACCATATATCCAAATATTCTGCTACACTTAATAAAAAAGTAGCCGAGACATTTAGAGAAAGAATTGCAAAAGTATTAGAAGAAGACTATTATACTAAATTTATTACAAAAGATGTTAAAGGTGGAGTATTAACGATTGATTTTGATTGGGTTTCACATAATGATAGATTAAGAAGATCTGAAAAATTTTATAAGGCCCTTTTATCAGAA
>JBDLTW010000206.1:0-8574 GCA_039805605.1 Pseudomonadota bacterium | reverse complement strand
TAATGTTATTTAGCGCTGTAGTACTAAGTAAAATGCTTTGGTGGATGTTAAAACCAGTTGGTTTTCATCATATTCAGTCAATTACTAATCCATATATAAAATCTGAAGATATAGCAACAGGAATAGGTAACCGTGCTCCATTTGGTATAGTATTAGTTGAAAAAGTTGATAAGCCTTCAGATTTTGATCAAGTTATTAGCCAAGTAAAATTGGTGGGAGTTTATGCAGCAGGTAAAAATAGTATTGCATTTTTACAAATTAGCGGGAAAAATTCTTTAGCTCAAATCAATGACAATATATTGTCTACTAAATTAAAACGCATTGAATCTGATAGTATTGTAGTAAGTTCAAATAATCAATATTTAACTATACATTTATCTGGTGCAACCAGTAATAGTTCTAGCGATCCTAGTAATAATAGTTATAGAAATAAAACAAATTTCCTAGATAATGATCAATCAAATGATAAAGCTGACAATTACGATGATGGTAAAATTGACAATTCTAAAAATTTGTCTAATGATGATGACGACGAGGATGATGATGACATGATTGCTAAACGACGCCGACGTTTAATTGAAGAATTTCAACGGCAAAATCAAAATAATTAATTTTATCTAAGGTAACTAATCTATGAATTTAAAAATTAAACAATTGGTATTATTATTGTGTGGCTTATCGTTAATTAATACTAGTATAGCAGCTAATATTTCGAAAAATAATAGTAGTGGTAATTTAGCTAAAGTTACCAATGCTTCAACTAAAGATCATGGCGATGACAATTTAGATGATGATAAAGTTGTATTAAACTTTGAAAATGCAGATATTCAGGCGGTAATTAAAGCCATTAGTAAATTATCTGGTAAAAATTTTGTGATTGACCCCAGAGTAAAAGGAACAATTAATATAGTTTCAGAAAAACCTATTTCTAAAGCTGAAAGTTATAAAGTGTTAGAATCTGCGCTACGGATGCAAGGTTTTGCAACGGTTGAGGCTGATGGTGTAATTAAAGTACTACCAGAAACCGATGCTCGAACTTATGGCATGAAAATTGACAATCAAGGTAGTGCAACACGAGATCCTGGTGATCAATTAATTACCAGAATTTTTAATATTGATAGTGGCTCTGCAACTCATTTGGCAAATACTTTGCGTCCAATGATTTCACCAAATAATACGATTGCCGTTTATCCTAGTAGTAATTCTTTAGTAGTAACTGATTATGCCTCAAATATGAATCGGATTAGTAAGGTTATTAATGAATTAAAAGCTACTCAAGCTACTAAGGTAGAACCTGTTATCATTAAATTAAAATATGCTACAGCTGCTGATATTGTACAGACATTACAAAACTATCTAGGCAATTCTAGCTCTGGCGGTAGTGGTGGAGGCAATAATGAAAATGGCGCTGCCGTTAATATTACTGTCGATGCTAATTCTAATTCAATAATTCTTACTTCTAATTCGGCATCACGTTTAGATGATTTAAAAAAATTGGCAATATCTTTAGATACTCAGGCTGCAGGAAATAATAATAATTTACACGTTGTATACTTAAAAAATGCTGATGCTGCCCATGTCGCTGATGTTTTACGTGTTATTGCATCAGGACAAGAAAATCCTGATTTAACGGCAAGTGCTGCTAACCGAAGTTTATCAGATACTTCATCAATGTTCAATCAAGGTAGCGGTGGTGGAGGTGGCTCAACACCTTTTGGTGGGGGAAGTGCACATCCAACGAGTAATTCTGGCGGTGGTGGCGGATCATCACGTAGTACGCCTGGTTCAAGCAATGACAAAAATGCTCCAAAAGTATTAATTCAAGCAGAACCAACTACTAATGCATTAATTATTCAGGCTCCTGAAGCCATATACCGTAATTTACGTATGGCAATTTCCTTATTAGACGTACGTCGAGTTCAAGTTATGATTGAGGCACTAATTGCTGATGTTAGTACTAGTGAGCAAGGTACTTTTGGTATTCAATGGATTGGCGGCGCTGGAAATAATAATGTTGGGGTTGGCGTAATTTCTAATTATGCTGGTGGTGGTTCTAATGCAACTAGTTTAGCTGGTGCAGGGGCAGCTATAGCAGGTGGTGCTAAAGGTGGTAGTGGCTTATCTGTTCCTTCAATTCCAAATGAAGTATATGTTGGTTTAGTGACGGGTACGACTACAATTGGTGGTCAAACCATTCCATCAATTTCAACTTTAGCGGATATGCTTTCAGCTAATAGTTCAAATAATATTTTAGGTCGTCCAACGTTGCTTACTTTGGATAACGAAGAGGCTTCCATATTTGTTGGGTCTAATGTCGGTGTACCAAGCGGTTCATTTCAAAATAGCGCAGCCGCTCCAGGTAGTATTTCAAATACGGTAAGTCGTCAAGATGTAGGAACAATTTTACGAATTAAGCCACTAGTAACACAAAATGGCTCAATTCAATTATCTGTATATGAAGAAGATTCACAAGTTAACAACTCTGGTATGACTCCTGCATTACTGCAAACTAATGGTCCAAATTTTGATAAACGTAATTTAAAAACACAAATTTTAGTAGATGATGGACAGATTATTGCTTTAGGTGGCATGACTTCAGACGTAATAACTTTACAAAACGCAGGAATTCCAATTTTAAGTTCAATTCCTTATTTAGGTTGGTTATTTAGTTGGCAAAGCCGTGTACATGATAAGAAAAATATGGTTATTTTCTTACGCCCTGTAATTATTCGTAATCAAGATGGTTACAAAGCATTAACCAATCAACGTTATAGCTATATTATGGGTCAACAAAATATGATTCAAGCTAAAGGTAATGCATTATTCCCTCGTATTGATGCAGTTAATTTAGAAAATCAAGTACCGTATGATAATAAAATCCCACCGCAAACACCTGAAGTAGCTGATTCACCAATTATTGATTTAACTACAGCATCTAAAAAAACTGCTAGTTCAGCTAACAATAATACTTCAAATATGCCGACAAATTCAGCACAACCTGCTTCTATTGTTGACACAGTTAATCCTACGTATAGTTTAGATAAAAATGTAAATCCAGTAATTAATGTGATTAATAATCAATCAACTGTTTCATCAGTTAAAGCCCGAGTGAAACAAGATGCTAAAGGTCATTATATTAGTATTCAATCTGGTGATACTTTGTATTCGATTGCACGGGAAAATTCAGTTAGTATTGAAAAGCTGTATAAAATTAATCACTTAAAACCAAAACAAAAATTAGAACTAGGTTCAAAAATTTATTTAGATTAGTAGGTATAATATAGATGGAACAATTAAAATTTTCACCGAATAAGTATTCTCGGCGTATTCCTTATACTTATGCTAAAACCAATAAAGTATGTATTTATGGCGCAGATGAACATCGAGTTTATGTTGCAACTTCAGCAAAAAATTTAACTCCTTTGGTTATCACTGAGGTCAGGCGTAAATTAAATTGTCCAATCACATTAACTAAAATAGATGAAAAGGCTTTTGATGCGATTTTAGCTGAAGCATATTCTAGTGCTAATGCTGCTGCTGTAGTTGATGATGTTCAAGATGATTTAGATATTTCTGATTTAATGCATAATTTGCAGAAAACTGAAGACTTATTAGAATCAGAAAACGATGCTCCCGTAATCAAAATTATTAATGCATTTTTAACTCAAGCAGTGAAGGAAGACGCTTCTGATGTCCATTTAGATGCTTATGAGCGTCATTCATTGGTGCGTTTTCGTCGTGATGGTGTATTACATAAAATTATTGACGTAAATCCAGGGTTACATTCTGCTTTAGTTTCACGTATTAAAATCATGGCACAATTGGATATTGCTGAAAAACGTCTACCACAAGATGGACGGATTGCATTGCGCTTAGCTGGTCGTGAAGTTGATTTACGGATTTCCACTATTCCAACAGGACATGGAGAACGTGTTGTAATGCGTTTATTAGATAAAAATAAAGAACGTTTGCAATTAGAAACTTTAGGTATGGCATCAGATACTTTAGTACGAATTGATTCATTAATTCGACGACCTCATGGGATTTTTTTAGTTACTGGTCCAACGGGTTCAGGTAAATCAACTACTTTATATGCAGCTTTATCACGAATTGATTCAAATGCATTAAATATAATGACCGTAGAAGATCCTGTTGAATATGATATTACGGGAATTAGCCAAACCCAAGTTAACCCTAAAATTGATATGACATTTGCCCGAGCATTGCGGTCAATTTTGCGTCAAGATCCAGATGTAGTGATGATTGGGGAAATTCGCGATTTAGAAACTGCTGAAATTGCGGTTCAGTCAAGCTTAACTGGACATTTAGTATTAGCAACCTTGCATACTAATTCAGCAGTGGCTACAGTTACGCGATTAATTGATATGGGTGTTGAGTCATTCCTACTTTCCTCAACTTTACTGGGTATTTTAGCACAACGGCTTATCCGTTTACTTTGTCCTAAATGTAAAGTTGAAAATTCAACTATGGATGCTAAACTAAGAACTCAATATGAAATTGCTGATGATGTAATTATTTATAAGGCAGTTGGTTGTGAAGCATGTAGCCATACTGGCTATAAAGGACGTACGGGTATTCATGAGTTATTGATGGTTGATGACAATATTCAACGTTTAATTCACAATAATGCTTCAGAGAGTGAAATAGAAAAATATGCAGTTAATAACCTAGCAATGCGGACATTACGAATGGATGCATTACGTTGGTTAAAAGAAGGTAAAACTTCAATTGAAGAAATCATCTCCATTACAAAAGAATAACTAAATTATGCAAACATTTAATTATAAGGCCATTACTAAAGATGGCAGAAATAAGGCTGGAATAATCCAAGCGGAATCAGCAAAACAAGCTCGTCAAATATTGCGTAATCAAGGTTTGATGGTTGCTAGTATTGAATCAGAAAAAGATCGCCAAGCTAAATCTGAACGTAATGTTACGTTTAAAAAGAAACCGATGTCGGCACTGGAGTTGTCTTTAATTACTCGTCAATTTGCAATTCTGCTTAACTCTGGGATGTCAGTTGAACAGGCATTATCAGCTTTATCAGATCAGTTAGAAAGCCCAGAACAAAAATCAATTATGAGTGGTGTACGCAGTGAAGTTCTGTCTGGTCGTTCTTTAGCTGCCTCATTTCGGATGTATCCTAAAGTCTTTCCTGATGTTTATTGTAGTTTAATTAATGCTGGAGAACAATCAGGAAATCTAGGCAATGTTATGAACAAGTTAGCTGATTATAGCGATAAAACACGTGAGTTAACTAGTAAAATTTTAATGGCATTACTTTATCCAATTATTGTTTGTATTGTCGCAACTTTAGTAATTATTGCTTTATTAGTCTTTGTAGTTCCTCAGGTAGTTAAAGTATTTGAAGCCTCAAAACAAACATTGCCTTTAATTACTCGAGGTATGATAGCTACCAGTAATGGATTGCGGAGTTATGGTATATATGTAGCGATTATATTGGTACTTGTAGTCATTGGCTTTATGCGCTCATTACGCAATAAGGAAGCTAAAATTAGATTTCATCGCAAATTACTAACTTTACCAGTAGCAGGAAAATTATTAATTAATATTGACATTGCGCGGTTTACTAATACTTTATCAATGTTATTATCCAGTGGCGTTCCTATGTTAAATGCCTTAGAAGCTAGTCGTGATACTCTTGGTAATTTTATGCTAAAAACTGCGGTAGATAAAGCCGTGAGTATGGTGCGAGAAGGTGTTGGGTTAGCTGTTTCATTAAATGCTCAAAAAGCTTTTCCTCCAGTAGTAATTCATTTAATTGCAAGTGGAGAAAAATCAGGGAATTTAGATCATTTATTAGAACAAGCTGGTAGTCATCAAGAATTAGAATTAACGCATCGAAGTCAGTTATTAACAGGTATCTTAGAACCTGCATTAATTGTATTCATGGGTGCAGTGGTAATGCTAATTGTAATAGGAATAATGTTACCAATTTTAAATATGAATAAGTTAGTTATGTAATTTGGTAAAGTTAACCAAAAATAGCTAAAAATTTATTTTATATTTAGTTTATTTTATGTTATAATTGCGGAAAGTGTCTAACTATTTTTATAAAATACAATACGGTTCCTCGCCGTAATCAGGCGATAAATATTTAAATTATAAATATTTATGGTAAAAAAATCATAACCAAATCAAATATTTTTCATAAATATAGTAATGAAAAATAATAATTAAAAGGAATTTTTAAATATGGCAAATACAGCTCAAGCTCGTAAACGCGCTCGTCAGGCTTTAACTCGTCGTGAACATAATTTTGCATTACGTACTGAATTTCGTACAGCAATTAAAAAAGTATTAAAAGCAATTTTAGCTGGTGATAAAAGTGTTGCTCAAGCAGAATTTATTTCAGCTCAATCTACTTTAGATCGTATTGCTCGTAAAGGTATTTTTCATAAAAATAAAGCAGCTCGTCATAAAAGCAGATTATCAGCACGTATTAAAGCAATGGCTTAATTTTAGTTATTAATTAAATTATTGTGTAATAAAAAACCTCTTCTTAAGAAGAGGTTTTTTTGTTTAAAGTATTAAATTAATTACTGGGTAATTTGTACGCTTTGCCAATCATTTGGAATTTTAATTCCTGACTGTAACCATTCTTGTTTAATTAAATCACGAATTGGTAGGTTAGTATCATGAACATTAGTCGCTTTACTAAAGTCAAACCCATCTCCACCAGTAGCTAAGAACCCAATTGTAGCTACACTATAATCGCGATTTAAGTCTAATGGTGTACCATTAATTAAGATCTGTGTAATTGTTCCAGATGAATTTACTTTAATACCAACACCAGCAAAAATACCTAATTGAACTTTTTTAGTTGATGAATTATCATCATTGCTTGGCATACTATGTTCAATTAATTTGATTAATTCACTGCCTTTAATATTTAAAGTAAAAATTGTATTATCAAAAGGCATTACTTCATAAAGCATACCATAAGTAATATCGCCTTTAGGTAAATCACGTCTAATTCCATAAGTATTTTGTAAACCTATGTCAGTATGTGCAAATTGACGCATGTAATCAGCTGCCATATAGGTTAATTTGATATTATAAATTCCTTGAACTGGCATATTAGGTAACTCTTCAGTTGCGTAACCTATTTTTTGATTTAAAACTGCTTGATTTTGTTGATAATAATAATTAATAATTGATTCAACTTTAGGATCACTAACTAAGTTTTGAGTTGCTTCAGCTAAATTGATTACTTCTGGAGTAGCCACACATTGATTAGCAGATGAATGACAATCAAAATGTAATACACCTAAACTTTTACCCTGTGAATTAGCTTGAACTACAGCAACATTATTTAGTGTACCTGCAACTTGCATATGGCTATGACCACTAATAACCGCGCTAATTCCTTTAGTTTTGCTGGTTACATAATTAATTTCACTATCATGTAATTGTGGATTAATATCATAGCTAATCTTACCACTAGCATCTTGTTCCGTTGGAATATGAGTCAAAAGTACTACTGTATTTGGTTTACCATATAAATTAAATGGAGAATTTAAATATTTAATCCAAAGTTGGGCTTCTTTAGCTGGATCAGTAAATTTTAGACCTTTAACATTGTAACTTGCCGTAGATGTTGGTGTTTCTAAAGTTGAAAGACCAATAAAGGCAACTTTTTTACCATTAGCTAATTTAACTTCACTAAACGGATGTGCATATTTAAACAAGCGATTACTACTTTCATAACGAATATTAGCTGCTAAAAATGGTAATTTTTTAGCTTTATACCAAGATTCAAAAGCACCTTGACCATAATCAAATTCATGATTACCTATTGCTGAATAACGCACACCCATTAATTTAAATACATCATTAACAACTTGTCCTTGTGACAAATTTGAAATTGCAGTTCCTTGATAGTTATCTCCCGCAGATACGATAATTAAATTAGGATGTGTTTTTTTATATTCTTGTAAAAAACTACTAATTTTTCCTGCTCCAACCATAGTTTTATTGGCTTGAACTTGACCATGAAAATCATTTAGCGAAACAATAGTAATATCATCAGTAGCATATGAATAACTGATAAAACAAGTTAAACAGAGTAAACTTAATTTTTTCATAATAGCCTTTTCAAAATAAATTAAACATAATTATTAATAATATTGATATTCAATATAGAGTGCGAATTATAGCATAGCTTTAATTAGCTCTTTTTTTATTTTATAGGTGGTTAGCAATAGTAGATAACTTATATCTGTTGTGAGCGGGATGAATGTAGTTGATATACTCCCCCTGAAGTGGGAGGTTTTACGGCGTATTGGATAAGATAGATTAAACATATTGTAAATATTTATCAAGTACATAATTGCTATATCTTTAATAATTCGAATTTTAACATATAATCTATTTTAATTGCTATCAACAAAAATGTTGATAGAATAAATTTGGCTGGGTTGACTTCAGCCCCGCCCTAAAGGGCGAGGATTCCTACGTTACTAAACCAAGCACAAGCTTGGTTTAGCTAATTCAGTGGGTTCCTGCTTCTTCGTAGCATTTTGAATGCTA
>JBDLTW010000205.1:0-3760 GCA_039805605.1 Pseudomonadota bacterium | reverse complement strand
TTTTACCATCATAAACATAACTTTCAATGATATTTTGACCTAAGTAAGGATTATTATAAGGCAAAATAATCGTAATCTTATGGTTAATTAATTCAGCACTAATTAAAGGTAAACAGTTGCCAAATGGTTTAACTATATGGGTTAAATTATGACTTAAATTTAATAGTTGATATTGAATGGCACATTGACCACCATGATAAAGAGCAAATAAAAAAATTTGTTGTTCACCTAATTGGAAACCTTTAACTAGCTCAATTGGAGTAATAGCATGGATAGGTAAATTGTGACCATTTAAACTTAATCCATAGGTTTCTGTTTGTCCCGTATTAACTTTTGATTGTAAAATCCCGCGCTGGGTTTTAATTCCTACTTGTAACATGCGAGTTAAATTAATTGCTACGGGTGTATTATTTGCGCTCTCTAGCGATTGGATAGGTGTGGTTAAATTACTTTCAGACTTGAGGGTACTTTCAATGGCTAATATTGATGAGGTAGGTGAATTACTACTATTTCTTGATTGTGCAGATTTAGTCTGCCAAAAACTAAATATACTAATTATGCTAAGTAGAGCAAGAATTAAACCGATTGAAATTAACCAGCGTTGTTTCATAATATAGCTACCTTGTTTGGATTAGTAATTGGTTAAATAGAGTTGGAGTGATTTCTTTCCACTGTCCAAGAGGAAGATCAGCTAATTGTATTCCACCAATAGAAATGCGAATTAGGCGTAAAGTTGGTAAACCAACTTTAGCGGTCATACGTCGAACTTGACGATTTTTCCCCTCATTAATCGATAGTTCTAACCAGCTATCAGGTACAGTTTTACGAACTCGGATTGGCGGTTGGCGATCCCAAAGATTACTAGGTTGCGCTATTAGTTTTACTTGTGCTGGTGCAGTTATAAAATCACCTAAATCAACACCTTGTTCTAATTGTTGCAATTGTTCAAGACGTGGAATTCCCTCTACTTGCACCCAATAAGTTTTCCATTTACTATATCGTGGATGACTAATTTGTGCTTGTAATTTACCATTATCGGTTAAAATTAATAAGCCTTCACTATCCGTATCTAAACGTCCTGCAGGGTAAACCTGACTTTGTGGAATAAATTCCTTAAGTGTACGATGTGGTGGATTTGGTGAAAATTGACTGATAACCCCATAGGGTTTATTAAATAAAATAATTTGAGTCATAATGGTTTAGCCTAATTTATAATTTTGTTTAACATATTGAGTTAAACCAATGAAAATTTGTTGAGCTACTTTTTGGCGAAATTCTTCAGTGCGTAATAATTCTGCTTCTTCAGGATTAGAGACAAACGCTGACTCAACTAAAATCGAGGGAATATCAGGTGCTTTTAATACTGCAAACCCAGCACGTTCAACTGAATTACTATGTAGTCGATTAATCTGCTTCATTTCATTTAAGATTAATTGTCCTAGGCGACTACTTTTACGTAGGGTATAGGTTTGTGTCATGTCTAATAAAATTTTATTGATATTGGCATCTTTTGTTTTAAATGATAGTCCACCAATCAAATCGGCGTTGTTTTGGCTAGTTGCCATATATTTAGCAAAGGCACTACTTGCACCGCTTTCAGATAAAATAAACACCGAAGAGCCACGAGCACTAGGTGAACTAAAAGCATCAGCATGAATGGAGACAAATAAATCTGCTTTAGCTTTACGCGCAATTGCTACTCGCGTAGCTAAGGGAATAAAAATGTCTTGTGAACGAGTTAATTGCGCTTGCATTGAAGAACTTGAATTAATTAAGTCACGTAATTTTTTAGCTATGTCTAAAACAATGGTTTTTTCTTTTAAGCCATGAGCACTAATTGCACCAGGATCTTCTCCACCATGCCCCGGATCAAGCATAATTAAAATTTTACCTGATCTAGGTGTCATGTTTTTAGTTGGTGCAGAAGATGGTTCTTGAATAACTGGATTACTCATAATTAGCTTATTGGGAACTATTGATTCGCTAGTATTACTTTGATCTGATTTAATTTGTAATAAGGCTAATACTTGATCATTTAAACTATCACTTTCAGCACGACTAGCGAGTGAAGATGGGTACATATCAAAAATATAACGATAATTATAGTTAACACCACCTAAGTTGACAGGTTCAATATTTTGAGTTTGTGCTACCACTGTTTCACGTGCATAAATAACAATCCGTACTGTAGTTGGATTAAATTGTCCAACCTTAATTGAGCTAATAATTGGATCATTCTCAAATTGATTATTGGTCAAATTTTTTAATACAGCGTTTAAATTAGCATCTAATAAATCAATGACAAAACGTTTTGGATCAGTTAAATTAAAATATTTTGCTCTGATCTTATGTTCAGCTTCAATTGTTAAACGTGTATAGACATCTGATGGCCAAATTCTTACGGAGATAATTTTATTAACTACTTGGGCATCTTTATTATCGCCTAATCCATGTGCGCTACTAACCAATAAAGTTAACCCTGAGAAAAAACCATATTTAACTAAATTGCGTCGTTGTTGATCAATTGTTTCAGACATATTTCACCATTTTTAGTTAGAGAATTAATAGATATTTGACGTTTGTTGTCATCTAGCCAAACTAATTGGATATGCCAATCTGCTTGGGGAATTAATTGTTCGGCACGTTCTGGCCATTCAATAATACTAATGTGTTGCTGATGGAAGTACTCATCAAAACCAGCACTAAACCATTCTTCGGGATCACTAAAGCGATATAAATCAAAATGATACAAGATATAACCATCTAACTGATATGGTTCAACTAAAGTAAATGTTGGGCTCTTAATTGTTCCACCAACACCTAAATGTTGCAAGATAGCACGAGTTAAAGTTGTTTTACCCGTAGCTAAGTTACCACTTAGATTTATTATAAAGTTTGGTTTGAGAATTTTGGCTAAGTGCTGAGCTAAATTCTCTGTAGCAGTTAAATCATCTAGAATTTGAGTATATTTCATGTTTATTTAAATCTTTCTATTACTTATTGTTTTTATCTGCTAATACTTGCAAACTACCATTTTTATTTTTCTGAACGATGCCAGATTGAATAAATTGATTAATTATGTTGCATGCTTGATTATAACCCATACCAAATTGGGTTTGTAAGGCACTGATTGAACAACGCCGAGAAGTTAAAATAAAATCTAATGCTTGATCGTAACTACTATCTGGATTAGAACTAATGGTATCTGGTTTTTTACTGGCATATTGTAATAATTGATCTAATAAAGGTTGAATTTCATCATGTTCAATATATGGGCTATGTATTCGTTTTAATATTGGATTAGATGGACTAAGTAAGAGCATATCTCCATAATCTAACAATGTTTCAGCTCCACTATAATCTAATATTAGTTCAGATTGTTGTTTATTTAATAATTGGAATGAAAGCCGTGCAGGTATGTTTGCAATTAATTCCAAAGATGGTTTTATGGTTGAAATGATTAAATGAATACCTACCGCTTGAGATTTTTGACAAATTTGAATAATATATTTTTCAATGTCTTTACCTTCGGCTACTATCAAATCGGCTAATTCATCAATAATAATTACTAAATATGGTAATGGTTGTAAATATTCAGGTTCAGTTACAGGACAAAATGGGTTAAGAATTGGTTTTCCCTGTGCTAAATTAGTGTTGATTTTGTGGTTTAGACTGCTAATATCTTTAGTTTTTAGTTTTAGCATTAATTGACAACGTTGTTCAATTTGAGCAATTATCCATTTAAATGCATTGCTAATTT
>JBDLTW010000204.1:0-3071 GCA_039805605.1 Pseudomonadota bacterium | reverse complement strand
TTGGTCAATGGTGGTGAAGATCCAAGTAAAATATCGGTATCAGGTATGAATATAGACAAATACTTAACGATTAAATCATTTGCAGATAATGATATCAAGGCGATGGATGATGATGAGTATTATGTCAACAAAACCAACAACCCACAAAAATATGAGAGCTTTTTCTACATTGATTTTTATTTAAAGTAAATAAATAAATTAATTATTTAATAAATTAATTTATTTAAAGAAATAATTATATTATAGTATAATATAACTAAAGAAAATAATGAGAACAAACCGATATTTTTACCAAATTGGCCAAACAGTGTATTTTGTAGATGACGATTCTGATAATTTGTATGAACAAACGTTACAAGAGAAATTAGATGATGCCAAAGCTCAGTATAATTATTTTGAATCATTTAAGGGATATGAAACTACACACGACTCATTAATACAGTTTAAGAACGACTTCAATAAGTGGAATGCTGAAATAAAGTCTATTCCAAATTGTTCTATTGATTACACAAAGTATTATAATCATGAATCGGCTGTTACAATGACCTTCAAGTCAAAGTCTACATCAGCTATTAAAGCTATTCATTGGGAGCCAATAACGTATAAAGAATTTGCCTATTTTGAACGTTGTAATAATGGTGGCTTAATTACATTGGATGAACGATATAAGAACAAAATAGTCCAATCTTATGGTTATGATTTCAGTTCATTTTATCCTTCTATGTTAGCAATGAAAGGTTTTCAAATACCAACTAAAGAAGGCAAGTTGAAGCACTTTGCAGAATTAGATTTTGACAATTTACAATATGGTATATACAAAGTCAAAATTATTTGTAATGATTCTAATTTTAACAAATTATTTGCATTTTCTCCAAACAATTATTATACACATTATGCATTACAATTTGCTTACGAAAATCGTGATCGTTTTAATATTGAATTTGATTTGATTACAGATTGTGAACATAATGCATTGGTATACTATACAACATCACTAGTTGAATCCACAAAACTATTTAAGCCATGGTATAATTACTTAATGACTATCAAACAAAAGTTTCCTAAAAACAAATTAGTCAAACATTTGTTATCATCATTGTGGGGCATGTTAATTAAATTCAAACGAGAATTTTATGAAGACGAAATTTTTGATGAGTTAGATATATCAGAATTAGATGGTGATGAAGAAACCGAATATAAGTTAATCAATGAGCGAAGATATAAAGATGATAGCTATGAAAATGGTATACGAATTTTATATGAAGTTGTAAAATCAGACAACGCTTACTGTAGTGAATTGGCAAGATTGAAGCCATTCTTTGTTTCATTTTGCAGAGTTCATATTGGTGACTTAATAATACAAGAAGAATTAGTTAATAAGGTTATTCGCATACATACTGATGGTTTAGTATTTACGGAGCCACATGATTTTACCCATTTATTTTATTATCCAATTCCTGAAGACAAATCTACAGGATTAATTAAATGGGAAAATGTAAATAGGTATGAAAAATTAGACGTCTAAGTATTTCTGATTTGGTTTTATATTTCTGGTGCTTCTTCTAGTAGGTTCTTCTACAGTAATTTTACTAACAGTTTTTTCATTATTGATTAATTTTTTGTTAGTAGATTTTTCTTTCTTATCAACAACTGGTTTAATATCAGTTTTTGGTTTTGGTTTCTTGTCATCATCATTATTATCATCAATGTCATCATCATCATCAGCAACAGGATTATTTTTCTTTTTCTTTTGACCTCTATAGGTTTTCAATAAGTCATATTCTGAATAAGACGCATTTTTAATCCCATTTAACATAAATCTATAATATGGTTCTGTATTCATTTGTATAACTTGTGTTATTTGCACCGGTTTGTGGCTATATCTATAATCGCCAGTTCTAAATTCAGGTGTTGGTTGTTTTTTGCCTAGAGCATCACGGGGATAGTCTAAACGATAATGAACCCAATCACCAACTTTAAATCTCGGCACAATAGTTTGATCAAAGAATGGATAATCATAGTCTGATACATTTTTGGGCATTTCTCTTTTGCGAAACTTATTTAACTCTTTTCTAACATCATCTAATATATCAGTCCATTCACGATATGTTTCTTTTTCTTTTTGTTCCATCATATTCATGTAACCATTAAATAGCCTGCCCAATTGTTTATTCAAGCTTTCCACCATTGAATTTTGTTTATGTCTGTAAGGAATTGTTCGTTTCAATAAAATGTCATTAGATCTGCACCATTGGGTAAACCATTTATTGAATTCTGCACCACCATCAACTTGAATGCTAGAATGTGGCTTTTTGATATACGACCGTTTGAACATTTTTTCAATAGCAGTTACGGTTGATTTACTATCTGTAGTTTTCATTGGTTGAATATCAAATTCTTTACTAGCTAGATCAACAACAACTAACAAATATTTGTATCCTTCGTATGTAGTTGGCAAATGAAGCAAATCTGCCATAAAGTTATAATCTTCAATCATTGGAACATTATATTGTATTTCATTGAATTGCTTTTGCTTTAATCTTGGCTTAGTTAATTTTTCATTAATATTAAATTTCTTTAATATGGCCTTCATATTTTATAATATATAATAATATCATAAAATAATTTACCACAACAATACAGCAGAATACCACAATTTAGTGTCTTTCTGGATATTCTTGAAGCGTTGATAAAATCGTTTACGTCTTTCATTTGCAAATTCTAATCCATGACTCTCAATATAACTTGGAAAATCGCCCATGCCATATGCACCAACTGAACAAATAAAGTTTCCGTTGGGATCATAAACATCTAATTTTTTGCCTGCTTTTTCGGATGGCTTAATGATAACACCAATCTGGTTTGCTTTGGCATAAGAATAGTCAGTAATATTATACATTTATATAACTAAGAATTAGAAATTATTTGTTTGATTTTACCGATTCAGTATCCGAAGATGAGGTATAAAACGAGTCAATATCGTCATCACCATTAGGCATTTTACCAATTTCATATGTAAAATAATGTTTATTTACATCAGATTCAAATTTACTGATACTTCTTATATTAGT
>JBDLTW010000203.1:0-4177 GCA_039805605.1 Pseudomonadota bacterium | reverse complement strand
AATAACTAGATAACACTAATAATCCAGCTAAAGATTTGCTTTGATTAAGTGCGGTGTAATAACTAATTGCTCCACCTTGAGAAAATCCTGCAATTACAATTTTATGCTGTGGTATACCTTGAGTTACCAAACCATCAATAATTTGTTGAATATTAGCAATACTTTGTACAATTCCTGCCTGATCTACTTTACGTTGTAAATTATTAAAATCTAATATATCATACCAAGCACGCATTTGATAACCATTATTAATAGTTACAGGAATAATTGGGGCATTGGGAAAAATAAATTTTAATGCAACATCCAAATTTAACTCGGCAACAATTGGAACAAAATCATTATAATCAGCACCTAAGCCATGTAACCAAATTACTGCTCCTTGAACCAGTTGTTGCGGTTTATTTTCTATTATTTTTAATTCTAAATTATTAAGTTGCATAATTAAATAACCTTATTAAATATTAATTTTTGCTTAGTTTAAGTAAAATTTGCTTTATAGATTGTTCTAATTGGATAAAGTCGCCATAAATTAAAACACGCTTGTGACGTGATTTAGTCCCCTGAATAATTTCAATAGAACTTTTTCCGACCTTAAGATTTTGACTAATAAATTTTATTATAGCCGAATTAGCTTTACCATCAACTGGTGGCAGATTAACTTTTAATTTGAGTTTTCCTTCATAAATTTCGCTAAAATGTAGAACTCTAGCATTCGCTTGAATGTATAATTCTAGAATTAAACCATGCTCTGATTTTTGATAACACATAATTAATTAAGTTGTTGAAAAACTAATTCTGCTTTAGCTAAAGTCTGCTCAATAACCAATTCATTATGTGCGCTACAAATAAATCCCGCTTCAAACATACTAGGAGCAAAAAACACTCCATCTGATAACATAGCATGAAAAAATTGTTTAAACATTGTGAGATTGGCTTGTTTTACCTGAGTAAAATTTTGTGGTACTTCTGGAGAAAAATAAATACCAAACATCCCACCAACATGATCAGAGCTGAAAGGAATTCCTGATGCATGTGCTAATTGACTTAAACCAAAGGTAAGTTGTTGTGCTCTTTGATTTAAGTTCGTATAAAAATCTGTTTGTTGAATTAAATGCAAATTAGCTAAACCAGCGGTTACTGCAATTGGGTTTCCTGATAATGTCCCAGCTTGATATACTTCTCCAATTGGGGCTAAACAATCCATAATTTCTTTTTTGCCACCAAATCCAGCTAATGGCATTCCACCACCAATCACTTTACCTAAAGTAGTTAAATCAGGGGTAATGGCTAAAATTTGTTGGGCACTTCCTAAACCAACCCGAAATCCAGTCATAACTTCATCAAAAATTAAAACTGTTCCTTGTTGACTACATAATTGACGCAATTGTTGCATAAATTGTATAGTTGGACGAACCAAATTCATATTTCCAGCAAATGGTTCAACAATAACTGCTGCAATTTCTCCTTCATATAATTGAAATGCCTGTTGTAAATTTATTACATCATTATACTCTAAGACTAGCGTATGCTCAACTGCTTGATAAGGTATTCCCGCACTACTTGGGTTGCCTAAAGTTTGCAATCCAGAACCAGCTTTAATTAATAAACAGTCGCTATGCCCATGATAACAACCATTAAACTTAATAATATAGTTACGTTTGGTATAACCTCGAGCTAAGCGAATTGCTGACATTACCGCTTCAGTACCTGAATTAACTAAGCGAAATTTCTCGATACTAGGCATTAGCTGACAAATTTGCTTAGCAAATTCTAGCTCCAATTCACTAGGAGTACCAAATGAAAAACCTTTGCTTAACGCTTGATAAACTTGTGAGATTACGCTTGGATTTGCGTGACCAACAATATTAGCACCCCATGAACATACATAATCAATATATTGCTTCCCTTCACTATCCCAAAGATAGCAATCTTGTGCTCTAGTAGTAAAAAATGGTATCCCACCTACTGAATTAAATGAGCGAACGGGTGAATTAACACCACCAGGAATATACTGTTGAGCTTGATTAAACATGGTTAAATTATTCATAGTTATCCAATCTATAAAAATATTTGAAGCATTAATTATTTGGTTGTAGAACTTAAATTAGCAATTGCCTCTAAATTATTAGCAATAGTTGATGATAATCCTTCTAATGGTAGATCATGATCATCAGTGCCAAAGGGGTTTTCTAACTCTTCGGAAAGAAGCTCTAAACCAAGCAAAACATAAACAATCATTAAAATCATTGGCACAATAAAATAACCAAATTTACTAAACCAACCAAATGGGAACATTAATGCATAAAATAATAATGCTTGTTTTACAAAAAAGGCAAAAGCAGTAGGAACTGGAGTATTAGCTATTCGTTCACATGCTCCAGTTATATCCATTAAATTAGCCACATGGCTATCTAAAGCCAAATATTGCTCCATTTGCAATAAATTCTGCTTACGTAAGTCATTAATTATTTGATATAATTGCCCATTTAAATAAATCATTGGATGATGAATTTCGTTAGTAATGCCTAACTGTGCAAATTGTTTATTAATTTGTTGATAATCTTTACGTAAATGTAATTTTAGCATTCGTGGATAAATTTGTAAATAAGCTAAAAATTGTGGATACTGATATAATCCAGCAAATGTTTCAAATTTTAAACCTAGATTGCGACAATTATTAACTAAATTACCCCAAATAATTCGTCCTTCCCACCATCGGGCATAGCTAGTATTCACGCGAAAACTAACTAAAATACCAATTATAAAGCTATAAATTAAATGAAATTGACCTAAATTCATCAATTCAATTTTTTCAAAACGATTAGTATGCACATCAATATAAACAATGGTAAATGCGTATAAAGAAATTACTAACATAATTGGGATTAATTTACGAAAAACATGCTCACGATAAAATAAAATTAAATGTAGAAACCATGTTTTTAGACTATGTGAACGCCCAAATTCCATATTTATTAAATCCTTAGAACTATTCCAGTGAAGAAATTTGTTTACCACTTAATGCCTGTTTAATGGCCTGATCCATACGTTTAGAGGCAAAATTAGCGCTAGTTTGATTTAATTGTTCAACTAAGCGCCGTAAATCTTGACTTGCCTGAGTATAATTGTGTTCTTTTTGCTCAATCTTAATTTTTACTTGCATACAAGCATGATTAATCTGTACTAATTCATTTTCTGCTAGTAAATTACTATCTTCAATTAAGGCTTTTTCTACTGAGCTAACGAGTGCTTTGGCATCAATAACAGCTTCTTGATATTGACGTAATGTTATATCAGTTTGTGCAAAATTAATTGAGTCTTCGAGCATCTTGCTGATATCTTGTTCTGCTAGACCATAACTTGGTTTAACTTCAATACTACTAGTTGTTCCTGTGGTCATTTCACGAGCAGTAACAGATAATAATCCATCAGCATCAATTTGATAGGTAATACGAATCCTCGCTTGTCCTGCAACCATTGGCGGAATGCCACGTAAAGTAAATTTAGCCAATGATCTACAGTCCTTAACCAATTCACGTTCACCTTGTACTATATGAACACTCATCGCAGTTTGTCCATCTTTGTAAGTAGTAAAATCTTGTGCTCGGACAATTGGTAAAGTTGAATTACGAGGAATAATTTTTTCAACTAATCCTCCCATAGTTTCTACACCTAAGGATAATGGTATTACATCTAATAATAACCAATCTTCTTTTTTATTACCTACTAAAATATTAGCTTGAATACTAGCACCTAATGCTACCACTTCGTCAGGATTAATTGAAGTTAATGGTTCACGACCAAAAAATTGTGTAATTGCTTGACGAATGTTTAACATACGGGTCGAACCACCAACCATAATAATTTGTTCAATTTCTTGTTTATCTAACTTAGCGTCACGTAAAGCTTTTTTTACTGGCAATAAAGTTTTTTCAACTAATTGTTGTACAATATTATTAAATTCTTGACGAGTAATAGTTAGATTAACAATGCGTTTATTGGATAATACTGCGCTAAAAGCTACTTTATCATGATAGGTTAATTGTTCTTTAACTTGTCGTGCTTTGCTTAATAACTGTGCAATATCTTCGTCTGTTAGTTTTGATAAGTTGGATTTTTCTAAAATATAGCAATATAAACGGTGATCAAAATCATCTCCACCTAAATTAGTGTCGCC
>JBDLTW010000202.1:0-7803 GCA_039805605.1 Pseudomonadota bacterium | reverse complement strand
ATATATAAACTTAAAGATGAAGCTACATAAGTAATTGAGGCGTTAAAGCTCGTTACAACGTCTAACATCCCAGGCATAATCATATCATTTGCTGAATAAACTGTAAATTCATATAATACTAAAAAAGCCGCAAACCAATAAAGTCTCCGCATAAAACCACCTTATCTTTGATAAGTTAATAAGACCCTGATTTTAGCATACTTTTAATTATCTAAACAGCTTGATTAACTGTTTGGATTAAGTTTTTATGCAATTATAAAAATAGTACTTGACTTAATTGGTAATTTCATATAAAATTATGTGCTTTATATTTGTTATAATTTTTAATAGGAAACTAACAATATGGTAGTTATTCGTTTAGCTCGTGGCGGTAACAAGCATCGCCCTTATTATAGCGTAGTCGTAACTGATTCACGCTCTCGTCGTGATGGTCGCTTTATTGAAAAAGTTGGCTTTTACAATCCTGTAGCTCCTGAAGGCGTAGAAGCATTACGTATTAGTGCTGAACGTGTTGATTATTGGACTTCAGTTGGTGCCCAATTATCACCAGCAGTAGCTAAATTAGTTAAACACTCTCAGAAAGCTGCGTAATTTATTATGCATAACCACCCAAATAATCTAGTAGAAATGGGTTATATTGCCAATGCCTTTGGTATTCAGGGATGGGTAAAAATAAAAGTTACTACAGAATTTAGCGATTCATTAGATGAATATTCAGTTATTTATTTAAAAATGCCAAATGGCTCTGTGGTAAGTAAAAAAATTGAAACTAGTTTTGTACGTGATGATATTTATCATGCTAAATTTAGTGGAATTAATGATCGTGATAGTGCTTTTGCCTTACGTGGAGCAGTTGTTGCTGTAGATCGTGCCGAATTTCCTAACTTAGATGATGATGAATATTATTGGGTTGATTTACTTGGTTTAACTGTGGTCAACTTAGATAATGACAATTTAGGAACAGTAACTAGCTTAATGGAAACAGGAGCTAATGATGTTTTGGTTGTCAAATCTGATAATAAACAACATTTAATTCCATTTGTCGCACAGTACATTATTGAAGTCAAACAAGCTGAAAAACAAATAATTGTCGATTGGGGTATTGACTATTGATTTTTGATGTCATTTCAATTTTCCCAGAAATGTTTGATAATTTGCTCAATTTCGGCATTACTGCTCGAGCAAATGCTAAACAATTATTTGAACTACAAGCAATAAGTCCGCGTGATTTTACTACTGATAATTATCGTCGTATCGATGATAAAACCTTTGGTGGTGGTGCGGGGATGGTGATGAAAATTGAGCCACTAGAATTAGCATTAATTCAGGCACAACAACATCAACAAGCTAAAGGCAATTTAAAACCTTTAGTTGTTTATATGTCGCCTCAAGGGCAACAAGTTAACCAAGCGATAATTAATCAATTGGTGCAACAACAAGGTATAATTTTTGTTTGTGGACGTTATGAAGGAATTGACGAACGGTTTATTCAACGTAATGTAGATCTTGAATTATCTATTGGTGATTTTGTCGTATCTGGTGGAGAATTACCTGCTATGCTAGTAATTGATGCACTTATTCGACAGTTACCAGGTGCTATGAATAGTCAACAATCGGTTAATCAAGATTCATTTATGAATGGATTATTAGATTGCCCACACTATACACAGCCACGTAATTATCATGGTGATTTGGTTCCTGAGATATTATGTTCAGGTAATCACAAACAAATAGAACAATGGCGTTTGCAACAAAGTTTATTACGGACATATCAACGACGTCCAGAACTTTTGCAACAGCGTAAATTAACTAAAGAAGAATCTCGGCTACTTAATGACCTTGGAATTAAATTAAATTCTATAGTTGAAAATAAAATAAAGTAGGAACAAGATAAGGAAATTATTATGAATATTATTCAAATTTTAGAGCAAGAAGAAATTGCTCGTTTAAATAAAACTATTCCAGCATTTGGTCCTGGTGATACTGTAATCGTACAAGTTAAAGTAAAAGAGGGTAACCGTGAGCGTTTACAAGCATATGAAGGTGTAGTAATTGCTAAACGTAATCGTGGTTTAAATTCATCATTCATCGTGCGTAAAATTTCTGCAGGTGAAGGTGTAGAAAGAACATTCCAAATGTATTCTCCATTGGTTGAATCAATTTCAGTTAAACGCCGTGGTGCAGTACGTCGTGCTAAATTATACTATTTACGTGAGCGTTCAGGTAAATCAGCACGTATTAAAGAAAAACTTACTAAGCGCGAAGCTTAATATTGTTAGCTATGTGATTATTAAAAAAGTGAGTCAATTAATGACTCACTTTTTATCTACACGCCGTAAAACCTCTCTTTTCAGTGGAGGGGGGGATATAAGGCGTTAAACTAGCGGATCTTGTTGTGAGTAAGGCTATTTAATAAACCAGCTTGAATTTCGTAAATCAATTATAGCATAATAACTCCATAATGAAAAACAAAGCTGCCTATAAATATAGAATATATCCTACAGAGGGACAAAAACAGCTATTAGCTCAAACATTCGGATGTGTTCGTGTGGTATGGAACAATCTACTTGATTGGCGTAATAAATAATATTCTCTTAACGGGAATAAAATTAACTATAGCAAATCTTCTGCTCATTTAACTGAGCTTAAAAATCAAGAGCAATTTAGCTGGTTGAATGATGTTAGTTCAGTAGATTTGCAACAAACACTGCGTTCACAAGATGCTGCTTTTAGTAATTTCTTTGCTAAACGTGCTAGATAGTCGCAAAGATTTTTTACATAAATTGTCAACAAAACTAATCAACGAAAACCAAGTAATTAGTCTTGAGGATTTAAACGTTGCAGGTATGCTTGGTAACCGTAAACTATCTAAAGCAATATCCGATGCAAGTTGGAGTGAATTTACCCACCAATTAGAGTATAAAGCCAAGTGGTATGGTCGAACCATAGCCAAACCAAGCAGTCAGATCTGTTCTAATTGTGGAGCAGTAACAGGTAAGAAAGCGTTGCAGATTAGAAAATGGACTTGTGATTGCGGTTCAACACATGACCGTGATATATAAATACAGCCATAAATATACATACCGCTGGATTAGCGGGAATTAACGCCTAGGGAGTTTTCTTCTCTATTGGGGGTTGAATGTAGTAATATAATCAACTAGATATGAAACATTGAACTAGGAATCCTCGCCCTTTAGGGCGGGGAGGATGTCAAAGGAATATAAAAATGAAAAAAATTATACTGGCTATTTGTGGTGGACTATTTATTCATGATGCTTTAGCGTGTACTGCACTTAGTGTTAAAGCACAAGATGGTGCTGTTGTGGCAGGACGAACTATGGAATGGGCTTATAATATGCAGTGGAATTTATTATTTTATCCTCAAGGTACTAGTTATACTTTACAAGTTCCCACTAATAGTAAATTAAAATCAACTACAATAACTAGCCGTTATGCAGTTTTAGGAATTGGTACAGGTTTAGAACAAAATGCCATGTTAGATGGGCAAAATTCCGCAGGTTTATCGATTAGTGGTAACTTTCTACCAGGCTTTACCCAATATCCTCAAGTAGATAATAAAGAGCATAATTATATCTCGCTATTACAACTTAGTTACTTTGTGTTAAGTAATTATGCAACTGTTGATGAAGTAAAGGCAGAATTACCTAAATACACTATATGGTCACCAAAATTAAATAATTTACCAGTGGAGCCATCATTACATTTCTTAGTTACCGATAAAACAGGTAAAAATATTGTTATTGAATTTATTGATGGACGAATGAAAATTTTTGACCAAACAGCTAATGTTATGACAAATTCACCTAATTATGATTGGCATATGATTAATATCCGTAATTACGTTAATTTAAGTAATGATGGCGTATTAAATCGTTATACTAATCAATTAGGAAATGTTAGTGCATTTGGTCAAGGTGTTGGTGCAATTGGTTTACCAGGAGACTTTACCCCACCATCAAGATTTGTAAAAACTACTTTCTTAAATTATTTCTCTAATAAACCTAATAATGCTAATGAGGCAGTTAATTTAATTGACCATATTTTAAATAATGTAGATATTCCAATCGGTGCTATATCATCAAATCAAAATGGTCATAAAATTTCTGATTATACGCAATGGGTTGCGATTAAAAATCTGCACAATAATCAATTAATCTTTAGTGATTATGATCATCGAACTAATTTTGTTACTATAGACCTTGATCAATTGATAAAAAATAATAAACAATTAATTATCCCAATTGGTAATATTTCTTATCCAAATAATAATATTACTACTCAGTTAATTCGTTAAAAGCTAATTAATCTCTACCTTATTAGCCTAGGGTAGAGATTAATTTTATGTGATTTTGCTCTGGGCAATAATAAAAATTAATGATCTCACCACTAATTAATAATTCAATTGCTTGGTTAATAATTGCCAATGGCACAATAAACCACTCACGTGGACGATAAGCAATACCATCCTCATCATATAATTCAAGATCTAAACAAACACGAGCAAAAAACCGATGAATTAATTGTTCAAATTTAGCGGGATTAAGATTATAACACTCATATACAGCAACTACTTCAACATCAGCAAGTAAATAAGTTGTTTGTTTATGGGCATTTTTTAATCGTTGCTCTATTGCACCACTAGAATAACCAATTTTATACAAGTTCGTTAATTGACTAAGTTGTGGATTAGTGGTTTTACTTTTTAGTACATAAATAATCCCTGTAGCTTGGTCAGTTGCTTCAAGATTAGTATTTAAGCTAAAACCATGCTTAAATTGTTGATGATCTTCATTTTCAGTAGCCGAAACGATATTGCCATTTTCATGAATAATTTTGCCTAAAGAGCGATAGAGCATATTTGATTCAGTGCCATTTTCAAAAACACAATAAATTCGCCCATCTAATTTATTATTTTTATCACGAGTTAGTTCGCCAACTTCAGCCAAATAACCTAATATTCCATTTACCACAAAATAAGTACTTTGCGCTAAATTATGCCAATTAAATTTAACTAATTTACGTTTTCCAGTCGTTAAATCAGCTTGACACTGTGCAAATAGTGGCTCATATATAGCAAAATTTCGGCAAATTTTACGCCGTGCGACAAAATCACTTGCTTGACGCATCGCATAATTATTAATTTCCTTAACATCAAATAAATCTAAATCGCTAGGGTTATCAGCTAATAAATTAGCTAATAATGGATCAGCATAAAGATCATTAATCTGATTTAATGAATTAGGATCATTAGTTACGGTGGGTAATAAATTATGCCGATCATAAGCTTTTAATTGGCGAATTTTTTCATGGTCGCTTTGCAAACTAACTAAACGTGCATGTAATTTACGTTGATTAATATCAATATTAGCTTGTGGTGGTTTTGAATATTGATCAATAAATTGATTAATTTCTTCAAATGAATTTATTAATCGCTGATCGGCATTAATTGGTGTTGCACTAGATTTTACATTGAGTAAATCAGCTAGTTCAGGATCATTTAAAATATCATCGAGATTAGTAAATGTATTAGCCATGATTAATTTGCTTTCGTTTTTGATCGCGTAAATAAATTATTAACTCAGCTAAACGCCGTTCTAATGGATCAGTAGAACTTTTTTCAGGTTGACGCCCCATATGTTGAAGAAAATATTTTAATTTATCCGCCAAAATTAAAGCTTCAGCTTCGCTCATCTCAATTTTAGTTGCATCAATAGTTTCTTGAATTAAACGTAATACTTGTTTAGTTACTGATTTAGATAAGATTTCAAATGCTTGTTGAAAAGGATTAATTTTATTAATTAAATTAATATGAAGATCTTCTAAATTAACAAAACTTGTTGCCATCTTAATAAAACGTTTATCGCCTTCTTGAATAATTTGTCCTGTTTTAATTACTGAATCTACTACTATATATTGGCTTAATTCATCAACTTCATTAGTAGTTAATTCAGGGTATTTGGCTTGAATAATCTTGGGTATTAGTACTTGATTAATTACTTCTGGTTGTAAATTTCCAGGCATAGCTTTAAGCATTTGTGGATCTTGTAGAATAGTTGCTTTTAAATCGTTTAAATCACTGTCAATAATCGCTTGAACTCGCTTAGTTGAAGGCATTTTAAAGCCTTTAATTTTAATTGTTCCTGTTTCGGGATCTTGGTTATCGTTATCTAATTTAGTTTTAAATTTAAAATTAGGTGCTAATACTTGTTCCATTAGTAATGAAGCAGTAATTGCTTTTAGCATATTATTTACGGATAGCTTAACTTGTTCATCACTTACATCAGGTTGGGCAATTAAATTAGTAAATTGGGCATGGGTTTTATTTGCACTATCTCGGGTTGCTCGACCGATAATTTGAATAATCTCGGTCAAAGAACCACGATAACCAACAGTTAAAGCGTGTTCACAAAATGGCCAATCAAAGCCTTCTTTTGCCATACCAAGAGCAATAATTAAATCAATATCTTCAGGGCAAGTAATTTGCCGTAAATAATTAACTAATTTTTCTCGTTGTTGTGGATTATCATTAACTAAATCAGCGACTTTAATAATTTTTCCATCTTGATGGCGTTTTAAATAGATTACATTAGTTTGGCTATCTACATAATCAATAATCCCAATTTGATCTAGAATAAAATCAACTTCTTGATGTTTATCTTTAGTTGATTCCCCAGAGTTAACATGCGGAATATGCAAAATAGTTTTTTTATTGGTATCCAGTACTTCCATAATTGCACTAGTATAAAGACCCTGATAAAAATGATAACCAATGCCTAAGGATTGTAAATAAGTATAACCATTTAATTGATCGTAATAACTGTAACTAACTTTATCAAATTTTGCTTCATCTTCAGGTGCTAAAACAGGAATGCTATCACCACGAAAATAAGAACCCGTCATAGCTAAAATTTGTACTGTCGAGTTATGCATTAAATTTCGTAATAGCTCACCTAAGCGGCTTTCAGCATCGGCAGAAACATGATGAAATTCATCAACAGCTAATAAAATTTGATTAAAATCACTATCTGCTAATTCATCATAAGCAAACCTTAAGGTAGCATGAGTACAAATCAGAATTTTTTCATCATTACGCATAAATTCTTTAAAAGTACTAACTTTGCTTAGATTACCATCAGCACCTGCGGTACACAAATTATATTTATCGCTTGGATTCCAATCGGCAAAAAAACCATATTTAGTTAATGGTGCATAAGCAAATGATCCGCCAATTGAACGTTCAGGAACTGCTACGATCACTTTTTTTAATCCTTGATTAATTAGTTTATCCAGAGCAATAAACATTAATGCCCGTGATTTACCTGAAGCTGGTGGTGCTTTTAATAATAAATAATTAGAATAACGTGAAGCAAACGCCTTGGCTTGCATTTCACGCATACCAAATTGATTAATTTGAGAACTTTGCCCAGTTTTGGCATAATTCACCTGTACAATATCAGTCATCTTTCCCCCTTATGATTCTTTCTTAGTCAAGTTTAGAGCCGTAACTTTGACTATGGATTTTCTTAGTCAAGTTTAAATCCTTAACTTTGACTATAAATATCTAAATATTTTTTAAAAATAAATATTTGATTACGTTGAAAACCTGTTTCTTCAACCAAAATAGATTTATTTACAAAATCTCTTATTAATGAATTAGCCGTTTGTTTACTAATTCCTAAAGGCTCCACAATATCTGATATAGCAATAATTGGTTTTTGATATAAAAAATTCAATAAAACATTAGCATTTTGCGCACGTTTCCCAAACTCAAGAATTTTGTTA
>JBDLTW010000201.1:0-3559 GCA_039805605.1 Pseudomonadota bacterium | reverse complement strand
TTTTCTAACTCCTACTAACATTAATTACGTAGAAGAAATATCCAAGACTATGCTAGGATAAATAAGGACACAAAAATAAAATCATCTTCAATGTTTCACGATATCTTATAACGTGTATATAAAAAATTATAGCCAATATGATGTAAAGTCAAAATAGTATAATGTGGATGCTGTGTACTAGAAAATGCTTGATTAAGCTTACCTAAACTTGCACCATCACCACCAATATAAATTGTAGAAGTATTTAACCATACTTCATCCAATAAATTATATTGTTGTAAGTAATGATGATAATAAGGTGATTCATTTAAAATAGTAGTCAATCCAGCCTGATATAATTGCCCAACTAAGTCAACAATATTTAGCTGTGATGCTAAAATTAATTGCTTGGAACAATCAGGATTAAATTTTGATACAACTACTATATTACTAGGTAAATTAGTTGTAATCGTTTGTGAATAAATTATCAATGGCAAGTCAGGATCTGTTACAACTAGTTGCTGATCCCAATTTATTTGCTGACTATCACGACAAACCACTAAGTGCCAAGGAAATTTTGCTTTATTTAATTGTTGACGTAATTCGACCAAAGGTGGAATATCAACATTAGCTACATAGTTACCACCCTCTAAAGCTAAGCTATTACTACCAATCAAGACTACATCAGCTAATGCCCGTCCCAAAGATAAATTCCACCAATCTGCCTCTCGTTCAATAGACAAAGCTTGAAAATTATTTTGCGCAATAGCATAACCGCTGGCTAAATCTGGATAGCATAATTTACCATCAACTGAACTTGCAAAACAACTAAATATCCATGGTTTATTAACTAAATTAGGGAAATAAAATTGAGTCTGCAAAGTTTGTTGTAAATAATTTGATGCTAATGGAATGTAATCATCACCAGTTAATACAGGATTACGGATAACTAAATTAAATTGCATTATTATACCTAGTTAAATGGTTATTCTTGAAACGCATAGTATAGCCTAGACCTACACAAATAAAAGCTAAACTCCAATAAACATAATTCATAGCATTAAATAAAGATAAAGTTGGAGTAGAAGCATGAATTAAACCAACACTATTAGCTATACTTAAAATAACACAACTAATTGCAGCCATATACCACCGTTGATACATTACATAATAACAACAAGTACTCAATAAAAGACCAAATAAAATAGATCCTTTAGCTAATAATGCTAAACCTGCTATTTCAGGTTGTGAAGTGAAATTAGTTATATGCACTTGTAAAGCTAATAACTCAAGTTTATTATAAATTAATTCGCTGATAATTGGTACTGCACCAATTACTAATAAAATATATTCACGGCTATCTAAAGCACTAAAACTAATTGCTGTAGTGGTTAATCCGACCATAATTAGAATTGGTAAAGTTACCCATGCAGGGATTAAACCTACTAATAAACTAGCTATTCCTGTAGCACCAAGTAAAGCATAAATTAAACTATTATATAAAACATAATTGCTATTCGCTCCACTTTTTTTCCATGAATAGTGACCATAAAATAATGCCATGGCAAATGGATTACCAAGCCATGCTGAAGCGCCACTAATTATTCCACTAATTAAAATTGATTGAATTGGATCAAAATTATCTTTGCTATAGCGACACTCTTCTAATACCTGTACCGCACTTACAGCATCGATAATTGCAAACGCAATAATCAAAGGTAAATAAGTCTCGCAAGTTTGCAAAACTAAAGGAGAAAAATCTAAGCTATACCAATGAGGTAAATTAAAACCGACTAAATTTAGCGTATTAGCAAAACTCCAGTGAAACTCACCTGTAACTAACGCTATCAATGTTCCACTAATAATTCCTAATATTACTATAGGTAAACGTGATTTAAATTGTGCTAAATTAAATCCTAAAATTATTAAAAATGGTAATAATCCAGATAACGGATGTTCAAATAAGCTTGGCAAATTATTTAGTGCTAACCAAGTTAAAGCTGATCCAGCTAAACCACTAAATAATGCCGATTTGGGAATATAGCGTTTAAATTTAATTAAAAGAATTCCCACAAAACTAAAAATTATTGCATTAAGTAAATTAGCCACCAAAGCAACCTTATAAGCTAAAATGGGATTATGTGTTCTTGTTGCAATTGGTAACATAATTGCAAATAACCAGACAAAAACACAACTAGCTTGTAACCCATTAGGTAGTGCAGTAACTAACTCCTGACCTAATTTAGCTAAACGTTTGGCTTGATAATAATAAGCCAAACCAAGAATACTTAAGCCAAAGCAAACACTTGGTATAATTTGCTGATAAACTAAATCAATTGGAAGCTTAATTTCACCAATTAACACGCTAATACTAATGGCTAATTTTGCAAAACTATCAAAAAATACTCCAATAGTTGCCGTAACGTTTGTATTTTTTTGCATACTAATCAACACCTTATAAATAACCCAGTAAATTACTAGACTATATTATAATCAATATTCATTATTATATGCAACAATTTTTTACTAGCGTACTGTTCCAGCAACTGTTAAACCGAAAGCCTGCATTACTTTAGCAACTTCAATTTCAGTTAATTCATAATAACTACCACGTTTCAAACGTGGTGGTAAAGTTATCATACCAAAACGAGTTCGCATTAAACGACTAACTGTAACATTATAATGTTCAAACATGCGACGCACCTCACGATTACGACCTTCCAAGAGAATTACTTTATACCAATGATTTTTTGCATCACTATCCTCACGATTTAATTTCAAAATATCTTGAAACTTAGCTTTACCATCTTCAAGCTGTACGCCTTGTTTTAATTCACGTAATTGTTCAGGAGTTAATGGATCACCATAAATACGCACAGCATATTCACGTTCAACTTCATAGCGTGGATGCATAAAATGATTAGCTAATTCACCTGAGGTGGTAAAAATTAACAAACCACTAGTATTAAAATCTAAACGTCCAATTGACATGAAACGTTTATTTTGTAACAATGGAATACGATCATAGACTGTTTCACGACCTTCTGGATCACTTCGCGAAACTAATTCACCTTCAGGTTTGTGATAGATTATTACTCGAGCTAATCGATCTTGCCATTTAATTTTAACCGCACTACCAAGAACCTCAACACGATCTTGTGGCGTAATTTGTTCACCTAATTTAGCTAAACGTCCATTTACCAATACTTTACCCTGCGTTATTAAATTATCACATTCACGCCGTGAAGCAACTCCTGACATGGCTAAAGCTTTAGAAATTCGTTCGCTATGCCCTTGTTTAGGATCAATACGCTCTTCTCGAATACGTTGAGAAACAATTTTTTCTTGCTGATTTTGCCGATACAATTTTACTCGTTTAGCAGTCTGTGGACGCTCATGATCTTGATTAAATTTATTAGCTTTAGCATTAACATTATTTTTTACTGAATTTGATTTTCCTGATTTATGGGGCTGATTAGTTGATACCTGTACCCCCAATATGTTCCGAGTTTCAGTTGTTGTCTTATTTACTTTAGAACCTCCTCGTTGATTTTTTTTAGCACGAGGAGCTTCCCCCATC
>JBDLTW010000200.1:0-3660 GCA_039805605.1 Pseudomonadota bacterium | reverse complement strand
AATGAATCATCGTGTTCATGTTTTAATTTGTGGTCTAATTGCAGGTGAGTCATTAATGGGCTTATTTTTAGCAATACCTTTTGTAATCTCACAAGATGTTAATATGTTTAGTCTAGTTGGTGATAACTTTGCTATGATAGGTCAAGCTTTATCATTAATTGTTACATTAGCAATAATGTATTTAATTTATCGTGCTGGTACTAAGCATCAAGCTTAAAAAATTTAGCGACCAGATAAAGGTCGCTAATTTTATGAAATAAATATTAAATATTGTCTAAATAACGCTCAACATCTAAAGCTGCCATACAACCAGTGGCCGCTGAAGTAATCGCTTGTTTATAAATCATGTCTTGGACATCACCCGCCGCAAATACTCCATCAATTGAAGTTGCTGTAGCAAAACCATTGCGACCTGATTTAGTAACAATATAACCATGTTCCATAGCTAATTGACCATCAAAAATGTCGGTATTAGGTTTATGACCAATGGCAATAAATACTCCACTTAAATTAACTTCTTCTGTCAAACCATCATTATATTTAATGCGAATAGCATTAACACCTTTAGTATCACCTAACACTTCATCTAAATTGGCATTTAATTTAAGTTCAATCTTGCCCTCAGTCACTTTTTGCATTAAACGATCAATAAGAATTTTTTCTGATTTAAAGGTTTCGCGACGATGGATTAATGTTACTTTAGAACAAATATTAGCTAGATATAATGCTTCTTCTACCGCTGTATTACCTCCACCAACAACAGCTACTGGTTTATTCTTGTAAAAGAAGCCATCACAAGTTGCACAACCAGAGACTCCACGTCCCATAAATTTCTGCTCTGACTCTAGTCCTAAATATTTTGCTGAAGCACCCGTAGCAATAATTAGTGCATCGCAACTATATTCTCCCATATCACCACTTAATTTAAATGGTCTATTACTTAATTCAACTGTATGAATTTGATCAAAGATTATTTCAGTGCCAAATTTAGTTGCATGATCTAGAAAGCGTTGCATTAGATCAGGTCCTTGCACTTCACCACCTAATTCAGCAGGCCAATTTTCAACTTCGGTAGTAGTCATTAATTGACCACCTTGTTGCATACCCGTAATAATTACAGGTTTTAAATTTGCTCGTGCTGCATAAATAGCCGCTGTATAACCTGCAGGTCCTGAACCTAAAATAATTAATTGATGATGTTGAATGGTCATATTATTTAATCCTTTTCTGGTAATGTTACATTAATTTCAAGTAATTCTATATTCTCACGACGTTCGATATTAATAGTTAATGCATCTTGATCAACCTCAATATATTTAGCTACTACTGAAAGTAGTTCTTTTTGCAATTCAGGTAGCCAATGGAAATTTGCACGACCATCATGCAAACTAGTTCGTTCATGAGCAAGAATGATTTGTAAGCGTTCTTTAGCTTTACTTGCTGAAGTTTCTCTTTTTTCTCCAAATAGAACATCCATTAATGACATATTATTCACCTCCAAAAATGCGTTTTAAGAAACCTTTCTTTTCGGGGTCAATAAAACGTATAGGCTTATTTTCACCTAGAAAACGTGCTACTAAATCTAAATAAGACTCTGAAATATCAGAATTTTTAAGATGTATCACTGGCGTTCCATTATTAGATGCATGTAATACTTCTTTAGACTCTGGAATAACGCCTAATAAATGAATTCGTAATATATCTTGAATGTCATCAATTGAAAGCATTTCCCCACCCTCAACTCGTTCAGGACTATAACGGTTTATAACCAAATACTCTTTGACTTTCTCTTTACCATCTACTGCTCGTTTTGATTTAGACGATAAAATACCCAAAATACGGTCTGAGTCACGTACTGAAGAAACTTCAGGGTTAGTAACTACTAAAGCAGCATCTGCAAAATACAAAGCCATAAATGCGCCTTTTTCAATTCCTGCAGGTGAATCACATACAATAAATGCAAAATCTTTCTTTAAATCATCTAATATTCTTGCAACACCTTCTTCTGTTAGTGCTTCTTTATCTTTAGTCTGCGAAGCAGCTAAAATATAGAGGTTATCGCAGTTTTTATCTTTAATTAAAGCTTGGTGAATAGTTGCTTCATTATTAATTACATTAACAAAATCATAAACTACGCGACGTTCACACCCCATTATTAAATCAAGATTACGCAAACCAATATCAAAGTCTATTACTACTGTTTTATGTCCACGCAGAGCCAACCCAGTAGCAAAACTTGCTGCTGTTGTTGTTTTTCCTACTCCACCCTTACCAGAAGTTACTACTATTACTTTAGATGTAGTAGCCATAATTACTCCCAAAAAGTTATATTAAAAAATATTTAGATATAAAATTTCATATATCTAGCATTAAATCCACAAAATTATACATTAACATATTATGATAGCGTAATTTTACAAAAATTCTTGTGATAAATATGCCAACAATACTCACTATAACTAATAATTAGACACTTCGAGAAATTAATTTGTCTATATTAATTAATGTGATGTTTATAATCTTTTTGTGATTAAATACACGGTCATATTTTATATTTTATGTGATCTACACATAGCAAACTTTTATATTTACGTTTAAGATTAATTTTCTCTAAAATATAATTAACACTTATCTTTAGAATTTTGTTCTGCTTGGTATTTTTTGGTAACTCATTACATGTTTTGAGGATTTACTTTCTTGAAATTAATATATTTTTTCAATATCTTAACTCTAAGATTTAATTCACAATAGGAACAACATTTAAACGATCTTTATGATCTAAAAAAATCTGTACTTGGCGATTATGCAAATTAGAAGGCAATTTATCTTCAATAATTCGATAAACTCCAGCAATTGCAATTAGTTCGGCATTAAATTTGTTAACAAATATTCTTGCCAATTTATTACCACCATGTCCTGCAAATAAACGCCCACGGCAATATCCATAAACATGAATATTACCACTTGAAACTACTTCAGCATTAGAAGAGACCAAGTTACTTATAATAATATCACCATCATTTTGAATACTAATTCCACTACGAACAGGGTCTTCAATAAACAAACTTCTATTATAAGAGATATTTTTGCTTCTAAGTGAGTTAGGTAAATGTATAACTACTTTACCAGCTAGTTGTTGTTGATAAATATACTGATTAGCTACTATAAATTTTACTTCATGACCAGTTTTTTGTGTCAATTTTTCAACTTCATAGACATATTCAACCATTTTAAATACTTCTAGAGAGCATTCAAACTCCAAAGCTATATATTTGCTGATGGGATCAAATATGCGTAGATCCGCTAATTTACTAAGAATCTGTTGCCAGTCTGGATTACGATTTATTTTTAAAATATAGTAGTCAAACTGAGCTGAGTTTAATTTAATCATTGGTGTTAATATCATATACTTTCGCTATCTAATAAGATCAAATAGACCGTGATTATAACATAATTTGATCTATAAAATATATAGCAATTATATAACTTAAAATAACATGTTATCATAATATATGCGATTATATCATAACTAATTGAAGTAAAACAAATATTTTGGTAAATGCGTCTAGAACTCATCATGAAGTTGATAATACAACAGATAACACAAAGTTCCCAATTTGTCATAATAAAGAATTGGCATTGTTAAATAAAGATATTTCA
>JBDLTW010000199.1:0-3750 GCA_039805605.1 Pseudomonadota bacterium | reverse complement strand
TTTGTAAAAAATACAACTAAAACAAATTTAATCATTTCATGAAAGTAACTTTTATGTATTACTTACGCGATTTCGTCACTAAGAAAGTTGTCAATCCAGATAATTTGGTTTTCACAGGAGAAACAACTCCTTGGGAAGTGGTAATGGATATGGATCTAATCAAAAATAAAATTAATCTAGACTATTTTCGCAACTCTCCTCCTAATTTATTAAAATATTTACCACTACTTCCCATTACCCAACAAGCACAATTTATAACTTTACGAGAATCAGTAACTCCATTAATCAAAAGCAGAAAATTAGGCAAAAATATGGGAGTAGAACTCTATTTAAAAGTAGAAGGTAAAAATCCAACTGGATCATTCAAAGATCGCGGTACTGCAGTTGAAGTTTCTGTAGCTAAAGAAAAAGGTGCTAAAGCAATTATTTTAGCTTCTACAGGTAATATGGCGGCGTCATGTGCTTGTTATGCTGCAGTAGCTGGATTACCTTGCTTTATTTTGGTACCAGAAGGCGTTCCCCCTGGTAAATTATCTCAAGTATTAGCTTTTGGCGGACACATTGTTCAAGTCAAAGGAACTTATAATGATGCTGCTGATTTAGCTTATCAAATAGCCCAAGAAATGGGTTTCTACTTAGCTGGTGATTATGCATTCCGTTTAGAAGGAGCAAAAACAGCTGCCTATGAAGCTATTGATCAAATGTTTTTTCAAGTTCCTGATTATTTAGTAGTTCCAATTGGTTGTGGCACCAATATAGGAGGAATTTATAAGGGGTTTATGGATTACTATCGCTTAGGTTTAATTGATAAATTACCACGCTTTATTGGAGTACAAGCTACAGGTGCTCAAGCTGTAGTAAATAGTTTTGAACAAAAAACTAATCAGATTGGTACATTAAACACAGTAAATACTCTAGCCTCAGCTATTGCAGTAGCTAACCCTTTAGATGGATTAAAAGCTCTAGAAGCAATTAATAATACTAATGGTTACGCAGTATCCGTTACTGACAATGAAATTTTAGCTTCCCAACATAAAATGGCAAAAGAAGAAGGTATTTTTGCTGAAAGTTCAGCCGCCGCTACAATTGCTGGGTTAACTAAATTAATCGAACAAGGAAAAATTGAAGCACATAAAAAAGTTATGTGTATTTTAACTGGTGATGGTCTAAAAGATCCTCAAGTTGTCTTAAAAGCAGCTATTAAACCACCAACCATTTACCCTCAAACCCAAGAATTTTTTAATTTGTATCAAAATGGTTTTTTTGCTGGGAAAAATATGGTATTCGTAGATAAAAGTGAAATTTTATTTACACAACAACCAACAACTGCCGAAATTCGTCATAATTTAAATAATTTATTTGCCGCTAATTATGCTGATGATTACATTAACAAAATTCAAAATTCATTAAACAAAATCATTCAAAAAGGTAAAACTATTACGATATCTGATTTTCAAGATAGTATTCAAAGTGTGCTAGAAGCTCCACAACATATTACTGAAGCAGTATTTTCTGTAATTGATTTTCATGTTGAAACTGACAAAGATAAACAATCACATGCTAATGTTAAAGTTAATATTGCAGGTAGTGAATACTTTGGTCAAGCAACAGGAACTGGTCCAGTTGATGCTGTTATAAAATCACTTGCTCATGCTTGTCGTGATAGCCTAGAATTTAAATTAGTTGACTATAAAGTAGAAATTCGTGGACAAGGAACAGATGCCAATGTATATGTTGAAATGAAACTTCAGCAGGGTAGCAATAATTCAATCGGTAATGGAACTTCTCCAGATATTATTCAAGCTTCAATCGAAGCATTCAGTAACGCATATAATGGCTTCATACAATAATTTTTTAGGAGTAACCTCATGAATAAATTAAATAAATATAGTAAAATAATTACCCAAGATATTTCACAAGGTGCATCACAAGCAATGTTATATGCTACAGGTCTAACTGAAACTGATATGCATAAGGCTCAAATTGGAATTGCCAGTGTCTGGTATGAAGGTAATCCATGTAATATGCACTTATTAAATCTAGCTGAAGCAGTCAAACAAGGTGTAATTGAACAAGATTTAGTTGGTATGCGTTTTAATACAATAGGTGTTAGTGATGGCATATCCATGGGAACAAATGGAATGCGTTACTCATTACAATCTCGCGAAATTATTGCCGATTCAATTGAAACAATCATGGGTGCACAATGGTATGATGGATTAATAACCATCCCTGGCTGTGATAAGAATATGCCAGGATGTGTAATGGCAATGATTAGATTAGATCGTCCAAGCATTATGATTTATGGCGGAACAATTAAAGCTGGTGACTACCATGGTAAAATTTTAGATATTGTCTCGGCATTTCAAGCATATGGAGAATTTTTAGCGGGTAAAATTAGTGAAGAAGAACGTAAAGGAATTATTCGTCATGCATGTCCTGGTGCTGGAGCATGTGGTGGTATGTATACTGCCAATACTATGGCTTGTGCAATTGAAGCCTTAGGTTTATCATTACCTTATAGTTCTTCAATTGCCGCTACTCACCCAGCTAAATTAGCTGAGTGCAATTATGCTGGAAAAGCTTTAAAACTTTTATTAGCTAATGATATTAAGCCTAGTGATATTTTAACTAAGAAATCTTTTGAAAATGCTTTTACATTAGTAACAGTTCTAGGTGGATCAACCAATGCAGTATTGCACTTAATTGCTATGGCGCGTACCGCAAAAATTGATTTTACTTTAGCAGATATTCAAAAAATTAGTGATAAAACTCCAATGTTAGCAGATTTTAAACCTAGTGGCAAATATGTTATGGCTGATTTACACAGCCTAGGTGGTACTCCAGCTGTTTTAAAATTATTATTAGAACATGGTATGCTTCATGGTGATTGTTTAACTGTAACAGGTAAAACATTAGCTGAAAATTTAGCTGAGTTACCTAGTCTACCTGAAAATCAGGATTTAATTCAGCCATTTAGTAACCCCATTAAAGCTGATGGACACATCCAAATTTTATATGGCAATCTAGCCCAAGATGGTGCTGTGGCAAAAATCACCGGTAAAGAAGGCTTAATTTTTCAAGGAATTGCGCGTTGCTTTAATAACGAAGATGATATGATACATGCTCTGGAACAAAATAAAATTAATAAAGGAGATGTTATTGTTATTCGTTATCAAGGACCAAAAGGAGGACCTGGTATGCCAGAAATGTTAAAACCAACCTCAGCTATTATGGGGGCTGGATTAGGTAAAGATGTTGCATTAATTACTGATGGGCGTTTTTCAGGTGGATCACATGGTTTTATTATTGGTCACATCACACCTGAAGCTCAAGTTGGAGGCAATATTGCTTTACTTAAAGATGGTGATATTGTTACCATAAATGCAAAAACTAAGACTATTGAAGCTAATTTAAGTAATGAAGAATGGGAGGAACGTAGACAGAATTGGGTTGCACCAGAATATCGTGTTAATAGTGGTACTTTATATAAATTTATTAAAAATGTTCAGTCTGCTAGTTTAGGTTGTGTAACTGACGAATAAAATTTAAGAAATAAAAAATTCACGTTAAATTTAACGTGAATTTTTAACAAATAATTCAATACATTACAAGATTAAAATTTTTATTGATCAGGCATACAAACTCAGATACGGTGTCCATCTGGATCTAAAACCACAAAAGTCAAGCCAAATACAGCTTCATGAAGGTCTTGTTCAATAGTCACACCAAGATTTTTCCACTTATTAT
>JBDLTW010000198.1:0-4425 GCA_039805605.1 Pseudomonadota bacterium | reverse complement strand
GGCTTTTAAGCAATTTAATCTGCTAACGTTATCAATATTGATAACGTGCACTAAACAGTTCATATCTCCCTCCATGTGCCAATAGATATTTGTCTGGCGGCATACATGGGGTCATTCTCTTAGTTCTAAAATCTACATTAAAATTACTTGGTTAAATAAAGTTGCTTAAATAGTGCTATAATAATGCATCTTAATAAGATGATATCAATAATTGTGAGTAATTTTAGTAATAGGAATAAATATAATTATGACTAAAGCAATTTATGCTGGTAGTTTTGATCCTTTAACCAATGGTCATTTATGGTTGATAGATAAAGCTGCTAATATTTTTGATCAATTAATTGTTGCTCTTGGTGATAATCCAATTAAAAAATATACTTTTAATCTTGACGAAAGATTAGCGTTGTTAAGTCAAGTTTTAGCTCCTTATCCTAATGTTCAAATAGATCATTTTAGTGGTGAATTTTTGGTGAATTACGCATTAGAGCAACAAGTAAATTTTATTATTCGTGGTATTCGTAATTCAACTGATTATGAGTATGAACGGACTATGCGTTATATTAATGCAGATCTTTCCGCATTAGTTGATACAGTTTTTCTTATTCCTCCACGTGATTATGCTGAAGTTTCTTCGAGTTTAGTTAAAGGTTTTGTTGGCACTAAAGGTTGGCAAGATATTGTGGCTAAATATGTCCCTCCTGTAGTATTGGAGGCAATAATTAATAAATTTGCTAAGGAAAAATATGCATTATAAAGTAAATGATAGTTTATTAAGGACATGTGTTAAAGCATGGCGTCAAATTATTCAATTTAATTATCCTGCAGATAGTAGTTTGTCTAAATTTTTTCGGGATAATCGAGGCTTAGGTATTCATGAGCGTGGTTTAATTGCTGAAACTATATATACGATATTACGTAATTATTATAAATTGACTAATTTGATTGATGAACAACAAACAATTAGTTTGATTGCTTATACGTGGCGTTATTTACTTAAACTTGAAAAAGGTGAATTAAGTAAAATTACTATGGTTAATTGGGGGCAAATTATTGAATTTGGTGAATTAGATCCTAAAATTATCGAATTACCTAGCTGGATTATTGAGCGATTATCTGTGCGTTATTCAGCAATACAGATTCAACAATTAGCACAAGCTATGAGTGAAAATGCTCCGTTAACTTTAAGAGTTAATAGTTTAAAAACTAATCGCGAAAATATGTTAACTGAATTTATCAACTTAGGTCAAAAAGCTGTAGCTACCCGATATTCACCATATGGAATTAGTTTAACGAATAAATTAAGTTTAGTAAATAATCAATATTTTAATGATGGTTATTTTGAAGTTCAAGATGAAGCAAGTCAATTAGCTGGTTTACTTTTAGACCCTAAACGAGGTGAGATGGTAGTTGATTTTTGCGCTGGAAGTGGTGGAAAAAGCTTATTATTTGGTATGTTAATGCGTAATAGTGGAAGAATTTATGCTTTTGATGTTAATCAAAGACGCTTAGCTAATCTAACTCCTCGTTTAGCTCGTTCTGGTTTGTCCAATATTACGCCACAATTAATAGCACATGAAAATGATAGTAAAATTAAACGTTTAATTGGCAAAATTGACAAAGTATTTGTTGATGCTCCATGTTTAGGTTTAGGCACATTGCGTCGTAATCCAGATTTAAAGTTTAGACAAAATGAGCAAAGCTTAGCAGAAATTACACTTAAACAACAGTCTATTTTGCAATCTGCCAGTCGTTTACTTAAAGTTGGTGGTAAATTAGTTTATGCTACATGTAGTATTTTGGCGGAAGAAAATCAACAAATTATACAGAATTTTCTAATGAATAATCATGATTTTGTCTTAGAGCCAATCTCTGCTAATTTGTTAATTGAAGGTCTTGACTTAGCTGATGAAAATTTTTTAGAGTTAAGTCCAGTTACTCACAATAGCGATGGTTTTTTTGCTTGTGTTTTACGGAAAATTAAAATGGATTAGTTTTAGAGTGTTAAAATAACACCTTGAATATAACAATATTGGAGTTTTATTATGTTTAGTTTAGCTTTGCAAAGCTTTATTGGTTTTTTTGTATTAATGGGTATTGCTGTTATTTGTTCAGAAAACCGAAAATCAATTAATTGGAAATTAGTAATCAGTGCTTTCTTGTTGCAAAACATTTTATTTTTATTAATCCATTATGTTCCTATCGTTAATTCTGGATTGCAGTTAATTTCAACGGGATTATTAAATTTTATGGATTATGCAAAACAAGGATCGCAATTTATTTTTGGTGATTTAGCTAATCAGAAAAAATTTGGTTTTATTTTTGCTTTTGTTGTAGTTCCGACGATAATATTTTTTGGAACCATTATTTCTTTGTTTTATTTTTTTGGAATTATGCAACGTATTATTGCATGGCTGGCAATAGCATTACAAAAAACTTTGAAATTGTCAGGTACTGAAAGTTTCGTGGTAATTGCTGATATTTTTGTCGGTCAAAATGAAGCACCTATGGTTATTGCACCCTATATTGCTAAAATGACACGTGCTGAGTTAGCTTGTGCATTTGTTGCTGGTTTAGCTAATATTTCAGGCTCTACGCTAGGTATGTATTTAACTTTTTTAGGTCATGGTGACCGTGCTCAAGAAATGCAATATGCCCAGCATTTAATTATGGCAACATTTATGAATGCAACTTCGGCTATTGTTTTTGCTAAATTATTTTTTCCCGAAACAGAACCCGATAAAATAATGGATGCAAAACATATTCGTGCCGAAGGAATTACTGCAACTAGTATTCCTGATGCGATTATGCATGGTGCATTTACGGGATTAAAAGTTGGAATAGCAATGTGTGCTGCATTATTAGCAATTATTCCATTAGTACATGCAATCGATGGAATATTATTTTGGATTGGCAATTTAGTCAATTTAAATGTGTGGATTGAAAATATGTCTAATCATAATTTTAATGGTTTATCATTAGAATTTATTTTTGGAATAGTTTTCCGCTTTTTTGCTTTCTTTATGGGTGTGAGTTGGGATCAGACCTTACAAGTTGGTAGCCTATTAGGACAAAAAGTGGTGATTAATGAATTTATTGCCTTTATGAGCTTAGGCAAAATGCAATTAGATGGATTATTAAGCGCAAATTCTATTTATATTTCAACATTTGCTTTAGCTAGTTTTTCTAACTTCTCTTCAATTGGTATTTCTATGGCATCATTTTCAGCTTTAGCACCAGGTAGACAAGCTGAGTTAGGTTCTTTTGCATTTAAAGCTTTATTTGCGGCTATTTTGGCTGGTTTTATGACGGCAACAGTCGCTGGATTTTGGAATAGTTTATTAGGTTAAGTTCTAAAAAATCCCTGATTATTTAATTAGGGATTTTTTATTTAAGTAAATATTGTTTTACGTAAATTAGCTATTAATAACTAGTTAACTTGACAGCAAGTAACAATATGATTATTGACTAATTTGCTTTTAGGACGATATTGTTTACATTCCAAATTAGCTTGTGGACAGCGAGTACTAAATACGCAACCATGTGGTGGATTTATCGGTGAAGGTAGATCACCATCTAAAAGCTGTCGAGTTTTAGTTTTTTCTAATGTGGGATTAGCTACAGGAACAGCAGAAAGTAAAGCTTTAGTGTATGGGTGTAAAGTTTGACTATAAATAGTTTTTTTATCACCAAGCTCCATGATATTACCTAAATACATAACTAAAATACGATTACAGATATGCTTAACTACACCTAAATCATGAGAAATGAAAATAATGGTTAAGTGTAGTTTTTGCTGTAACTCTTGCAATAAGTTAATAATTTGTGCTTTTATTGAAACATCTAAAGCACTAACTGATTCATCACAAATTAATACTTTGGGTTTTAAAATTAAGGCTCGAGCAATTCCTATTCTTTGGCATTGACCACCAGAAAATTCTTGTGGATAACGATTTACTTGATTAGAACTTAGCCCAACTAATTTCATGGTTTCTAATACTTTTTCCATTACTTCTTGTGCTTTCATTTGTGGAAATAAAGTAATTAGTGGCTCAGCAATAATTTCTGCAACAGTCATACGTGGATCTAATGCTGCTACAGGGTCTTGGAAAATGAATTGCATTTGCTTATGTACCTCATCCCATTGTTGAGCATTGGCTGTAGCTAAATCAATTTTTTGATTAAAAATAACATTTCCTGCGGTGATTTTATTTAAACCACATAGAGCTCTGGCCAATGAAGATTTACCACATCCAGATTCGCCAACTACACCAATTGTTTCACCCTCAAAGACATCAAAACTAATTCCATCAACTGCATGAACTACACGCTTTGGTTTAAACCATCCTCCAGCTAACTCAAAATGCACCTTAAGATTTTTGATTTCAAGAATTTTATTCATTAGTTTACCTCCAAAGTACATTTCAT
>JBDLTW010000197.1:0-4873 GCA_039805605.1 Pseudomonadota bacterium | reverse complement strand
GGCTTTTAAGCAATTTAATCTGCTAACGTTATCAATATTGATAACGTGCACTAAACAGTTCATATCTCCCTCCATGTGCCAATAGATATTTGTCTGGCGGCATACATGGGGTCATTCTCTTCCTATCTTGTCTGCTAATATATGTTATAATTCGAGACTTAATTCTTAAATTGTCATGGAAAGGTTAAGGATAATAATGCATTTATTTTTTGAACAACACCAAGTTATTTTATATTCATTTTTAATTATAATGGGTTTTTGTGCTGGTTTTATTGATGCAATTGCTGGAGGTGGTGGTTTAATTAGTATGCCAGCATTAATTTTTACTGGCTTACCAATGTCAATGGTATTAGGGACTAATAAATTACAAAGTTCAATTGGTACGGGAGTTGCGGTATTTAAGTACTATAAAGATGGTTTAATTAATTTTAAAACTGTATTACGTGGTTTAGTTATGGGGTTCTTGGGTGCTTTAACAGGTGCTTTACTAGCAACTCATGTTTCAAATAGTTTTATGCGCTATATTGTACCATTTTTGATGTTGTCTGTATTTGTTTTTAATTTAGTAAATAAAAATTTAGGTATAGTTGAGGGTAAACGTCGTTTAAATGAAGCGACATTTTTTTCTGTATTTGGATTTATTTTAGGTTTTTATGATGCTTTTTTTGGACCTGGTACGGGAAATTTTTGGATTATGGCAATTGTTTATTTTTTAGGTTATAATTTTTTAAATGCTTCTGGTTATGCAAAAGTATTAAATGAAAAAAGTAATTTATTTTCTTTAGCTATTTTTATTTTTTATGGTAAGGTACAATTTGTTCTTGGTTTTATTATGGCAATTGGGCAATTTATTGGCGGATATATGGGAGCAAAAATGGTGATTTTAAAAGGCTCAAAATTAGTACGTCCATTTTTTATGACAGTAATTTTTTTGAATATCCTAATTTTATTTTATCAATTAATTTTTAGTGGTGTTAGTTTAGCACAATAGCTACAGAAATTAGCGAAAATTATCAAATATAGGATTTAAAATCAAAAAATTACCTATTCTAGGTAATAAGTAAATTGTTAAAATTTAATTTAACAATAATTTTTAGGATTATTAATTATGTTACAAAAGCTAATTTCATGGTGGCGGTTTGGGTGTTGTCTAGTGTTAATGTTTTTAATTATTAGTGGCTCTTATTTAATTTATCCATTTGTTCCACTAGCTGTATGGCGTTGTTATTGTCATCGTCCATGGGCTAGAGCTATGCTTTGGGCAATTGGTGCTAAATTAGAAGTATCAACGAGTTTAGATAAAAAATACATTCAGCCTAATACTATGTTTGTGCAGAACCATATCTCATGGCTGGATACTTTGGTTATGTCAAGTGTTTATTGCACCAATTATGTTGGTAAAATTGAGATGTTACGTTGGAAATTATTACGCAATTTAATTAAATCAGGTGGAACTGTGTTTATTGATAGAAAAAATAAACGTGATTTATTAATGGCAAATAAAAGAATTGCTAAAGTATTAAATGATGGTTGGGCTATGGGATTATTTCCTGAAGGTACTACTAGCGATGGTAGTTCAGTATTACCATTTCATGCCTCAATTTTTGAATCAGCAATGTTAGCCAAAAGTACGGTAGTTCCAGTAACTTTACGTTACCGACTTGAAAATGGTGACATAGCTTCGGAAGTTACTTTTGCCAAAAAACGTTGGATGGAATCAGTATGGAGCACATTAAGATTACCGAAATTAATTATCAAAATTGATATTTTAGAGCCTGTAAAAGCAGAAGACTTTGCTAAACGAGAATTATTATCTGATTATATGTATCAACAAATTAGTGATGTTTATCATAGTGATTTAATAAGATGAGATAAAATAAATGAGTCAACAATTAATTATTTATACTGATGGTGCTTGTAAAGGTAATCCTGGAGTTGGTGGTTGGGGAGCAGTATTAATTTATGGGGATGTAATTAAAAAAGTTAATGGTAAGCAACCATTAACGACGAATAATCGAATGGAATTAACTGCTGTTATTGAAGCCTTAAAAATTCTTAAACGTAGTTGTCAAATTACGATTTTTACCGATTCGCAATATGTTAAAAATGGAATGACTAATTGGATTGAGGCGTGGATTGCTAAAAATTGGAAAAATGTTAAAAATGTTGATTTATGGCAAGAGCTATATAAATTGGTACAACAACATCAGGTAACTTGGCAATGGGTTCGTGGACATAGTGGTGATTATTATAATGAACAAGCTGATCAATTAGCTAATCTAGCTATTAATGGAGAAATTGTTTGAACGATTACATTAAGCTAGATTGGAATAATCAAATTGCGTATATTGCATCTGAGGATATTTATTTTACACCAAGTAAGGAACACTGTTCAAATAGCTATCAATTTTGGCAACAAAATAATTTAACTGACCGTATTCGTCAATTGTCTCCAGAGCAAAATTTAGTTATCGCTGAATTGGGTTTTGGTTATGGGTTAAATTTATTTACTGCTATGCATTTATGGGAAGTTACGCGTACTAATTCACAATCACAGTTGCATTATTTAGCTTTTGCGCCACAAGCACTTTCACCAGTTGATTTAGCACAGATTTTAGATAATTTTCCTGAATTAGCCGATTATTCTGCGCAATTTTTAGCCCAATATTATTTAATTTTACCAGGTTTTCAGCGTTTACAATTGTCCAATAATGTTTACATAACCTTAATTATTGGCGCCTTAGATCAAACTTTACCTCAGTTAACTGGTTTGGTTGATTTTTGGTGCTTAACTCAGTTTGATTGGCTGAATAAAAATTATCAACTCGCCAATTGTTTGGCAGAATTAGCTAGAAGATCTAAAATAAATACTACTGAATTTTATTTAACCACAAACGAACAGTTAAGTTCAGTTAATTTAATTGAATATGGTTTTGAATTAATAGCAACCACATCGACAGGTAATAATTATCAATTTAAGCATATTACTACAAACTTAGTTAATCATCAATGTCAAATTAAACCTTATTACAATTATCCTCCTAATAATTTAAATGTTTTATTGCCTCGAGCAAAGCAAATAAAAGTAGCAATTATTGGTGCAGGTATCAGTGGTGCGGCTACTGCATATAGCCTAGCTAAGCGTGGTTTTGAAGTTCATTTATTTGAAGCTGAAGCACAAGTGGCTAATCAAGCCAGTGGTAATTATCAAGGTATATTGTATGGTACTTTTAGCGCATTTGGTGGTGTGATGATGGATTTAAGTTGTACAAGTTATCGGTATAGTAATTATTTAATTAAAAGCCAATTAAATTTAGATGAATATGGTGCATGTGGTTTAATTCAATTATCACATAATCCAGCTCAGGCTAAACGTAATCAGCAATTAGCTCAAGCAGGTTTTGCGGATGATTTTCTTTATTTGATCAATCAGCAACAAATTGAACAATTAGCGCAAAGCAAATTAGTTGATTATTCTGCTGGAATTTATTTTCCTCATGGTCTATGGTTAAAACCACGGCATTTAGTTAGTGCTTTATTAAATAATTCATCAATAAATTTAGTATTGGATTGTTTAATTACGCAAATAAAATATAGTAATAATTTTAAATGGGAGTTATTTAATTCCCAAGGTAAACTGGAAGATGATTTTGATCATTTAATATTCTGTAATGCTTATGGCGCAGCCAAATTATTACCCGAATTAACGCCATTCTTACGCCGTATTCGTGGACAAACAACCAATTTAAATTTATCAAAATCTCTAGTTGATTGTGTAGTTTGTGGTGATGGTTATATTACTCCAAGTAGTAATAATTTAGCAACGATTGGTGCAACGTTTCAATTTGATCAGTTTGATAGTGATCTAAAACTTGAGGATCATCAACAAAATTTAACTAATCTTAGTCGTATTTTAGCCGAATTTGATCCACCAACTGAGTTAGCTAATTTGACAGGTAAAGCAGCTTTACGAGTAAGTAGTTTTGATTATTTACCATTAGTTGGTCCACTAGCTATTTGGGAACAGTTTAAACAAGATTATGCTAAATTATCCCAAGATAAAAATGCGCGGATTAATACCCCATGTAGTTATTATCCTAATTTATGGTTAAATATAGGACATGGTGCTAAAGGTTTATTGACTGCACCATTGAGTGGTGAAATAATTGCTGATTATATTCAAGGTACACCACTGCCATGTAGTGAGGAAGTCCGTCTAGGTTTACATCCGAATAGGCTTTATGTGCGCCAATTAGTAAAAAGGCAGGACTGTCCTGTGGAGTAGATGGAATGTCGATCATTATTCAACAAATTAATATGAAGTAACCTATCAAATTAGCTAAACCAAGACATGTGCTTGGTTTAGTAATGTAGAAATCCTTGCCTTTATGGGGTGGGAAGGTCAAGGCGTTGGTGAACTTAGTTTTCAGTAAATGATTTAGCCAATTTTTTGTAATCTGAAAAGAGCCACACAGTCTCCTACTGGAGTTCCAGGATAAGACATTGTAACCATAATTCCTGAGTTGTAGTCTAGACCAATTTCAAAAGATCCTGGGATGCGAAATAATTGGCTAGGATATTGATCACCACGACGAGGTAAGAAATATGAATTTTCTACACGTTGAGAAAAAACAATATCTAAAGGGATTTTTTCTTGTTTATAATTTGGACCTGTAATAATTGCATAAGATGGATCTGAATAATTTGAAGATATCTTAACTGACATTATCACTGGTGAACCATATTGACTTTCGAAGACTTGTTGAAGAAAATTTTGACCATTATTTGTACAATTAGAAGTTCCTTCTGCATTCCAAGTAATATTGCTTGCATTTACTGTCATAAATAGACCAGTTGGAATATTTGCAAAACT
>JBDLTW010000196.1:0-5701 GCA_039805605.1 Pseudomonadota bacterium | reverse complement strand
ATATACTTTACTAATACTATCATTATTTTACACACTAAATAAAATCGCATTAGCCAAATCTTTAACATAAACTGGCTGAAAAATTGCCTCACCGTTTAAAAATAGTGGTAATATTGGAGCTTTTAGCATCATTTGTGCAAAACTATTAATAGAAATATCGCCAGGTCCATACACTAAAGATGGCTTTAAAATAGTATATTGTAAAAAATTTTCACTAATTATTTGTTCTGCCCTACCTTTACTTTGCAAATATTTACTATTTGCATGAATATTAGCTCCCAAAGCAGAAATGTGGATTAGCCGTTTTACATTTTGTGATTTACATGCTTCAACTAATTTTTTAATTATTTCAATATGAATACTCTCAAAAGTTTGAGAACCCTGTTCATTTAAAATACCAATAAGATTTATGACAATATCGGCGCCTGTAACGGCTTCGACTATGCTGTGAAAATCATTAAACGATGCTTTAATTTGGATAATTTGCTCATTAGTTCCAACTTGTTGTAATTTGCTTGGTAACTTAGCTTCTCTAGACACCAATTTTAAGCGATAATTTTTAGCTAACAACACAGGAATTAAATGACTGCCAATAAAACCTGTTCCACCAAATATTGTAATAGTTTTCATATTAATTACCCCTTAAAATATGAATTAAAAACTCAAGTCTAAATCCAATTAAGGCATTATTAAGAAAAGATATGTAGATAATTATTCTACTTAGCCATTAATAATTTTATTGATAATAATAGTATTTTTTTAGACTTATTATAACATATAGTTCTACGTCGTAGCCTAGCTAAAAAGTGTCTAAATATGCGATTATATCCCTCAACTGTATAAGTTTGTGCTTTTGAACAAATATGTTTTTCATGAGGAACAAATTCATTATATGCTTTCCAGTGGTCTGTCATTACTTTGCCTACTGCTACATCTGATATTTTTTCCCATAATTCTGTGCCAGTTTTGGAGCCTCTTGTTCCTATAACACAATTAATAAAAATTTTATTTAGCCGATCCACTGCTATCCATATCCATTCACTTTTTTTATTACCTATGCAGCTATGCATCTCATCTACTTATACATTTAAGTAATAATACCATCGTTTTAACACGAAATATCTTTATTTAACAGAACAATGCCCTATTTAGCTAATTCAACCCAAGCTGTAGCAGTCTTACAAGCTTTATCTTTACCTCTAATTAAAGTTGTTGTGTTAGTATAATTTACTGATACTAAGCGTGTTGCATTAGACAAACCATTAATTTTAGCTTGTAAATTTTTATTTAATTCATTTTGACTATCGGCACTATCAGTATTAGTAAAAATTAAGGATGGACAAACAGTTTCAGTAATTGGTACCACTGTTAAGCCATAAGATAATTTAGCCAATACTAATAAACAAGCTAATTTTTTCATAAACTACTTCCATTCATTAAATTATTTTTCATAACAAGAAAATATTTATAGTTCCTAACTCTCCTAAGAAGTTAGATTTAAATTACAAAACATCTAATAAAGATTAAACCATAGAATTAAACATTCTTCGCATCAGCATTTAAGTTATTAATTTTGTTTTATTATATTTTTTATCTAACACTGACATCCACACTATACGTGTAAGCCAAGCACATACTAAAGTATATTTCTGTTTCGTAGTAGCATTTTGAATACTCTAAATCCCACTCCACAAGCTAATCCAGCAAGTCATGTCGCTTTTATATTTAGACTCGCATTAAGATATGCGCTTTTTTATCTTGTTTTATGCTTGATTTAATCATTATACATATATTATACTATTGATCTATGAGAAATACAACTACAAAATCAAGCGAGCAACAAAATCACTAGAATAGCTATGCTAGCTTGATGCCTGATCGCACCCACCAAAGGAAGGTGTTTTAAGGCGTGTTGGATAATTATGCTAAAATTTCGACCATATGGCGAAAATTTAATTGATTTAATTTGAACATTTTTTAAGGACTTGATCATGCAACAAGTACCCATTAAGTTTACTATCAATGATTTTTTAAACTATAAGCACACCCAGCGAAAAATTACTATGATTACAGTCTATGATTTTCATATGGCACAAATCATTGCTGAAACTGCTGTTGATGTTTTATTAGTTGGCGATTCTCTTGGTATGGTTGTGCAAGGTAATAATAATACACTATCCGTTACCTTAGACGAAATGGCTTATCATGCCAAAGCTGTCCGCAGAGGTGCTCCGCATAAATTTATTATTGTAGATATGCCCTATTTATCCTATCATTTAGATCCTATCACCACGATTAAAAATGCAGGTTATTTAATTCAAACTACCCAAGCCGATGCTGTTAAGTTAGAAATTAATCACCCTAATTTATTGGCACATATTCAAGCTTTAGTTAGCGCACAAATTCCCGTAATTGCCCATGTTGGAATGACACCACAATCAGTTAATCTTTTTGGTGGTTTTAAAACCCAAGGTAAAACTATCGACCAAGCTCAACATATTTTAGATTTAGCCATTGCCAGTCAAGAACATGGTGCCAGTGCCGTTGTTTTAGAATGTATTCCGCGACAATTAGCTGCCGAAATAACCGCACAATTGACTATTTCTAGTATTGGAATTGGCGCAGGTGAAGCATGTGATGGACAGGTTTTAGTGTTAAATGATTTACTTGGTTTTACTCCTCAACCACCTCATTTTGCCAAACAGTATTTAGCTGGACGGGATTTAATTTGTCAAGCTGTTAATCAATTTAGTTCAGAAGTTACTAGTCAAGAATTCCCAATTTTTTCATTAGCCAAGGATAAATTTTATGCAAACAATCAATTTAATTAATCAATTACGTCAACAAATTAAACAGGCTCAGCAACGCCAACTAACCATCGGTTTTGTTCCGACAATGGGCTTTTTACATCAAGGACATGCCAGTTTAATTCATCAAGCACGGGCACAATGTGATTTGGTAGTGGTGAGTATTTTTGTCAACCCACTGCAATTTGCGCCAACAGAAGATTTAAGTCGCTATCCACGTGATTTAATTCGCGATAGTAAACTATGTGCCGATGCTGGAGTAGATATCTTATTTGTCCCTGAAGTTAATGAAATTTTAGGTACTCAAACAACTTATACTCAAGTATCCGTCAGTAATTTAGATCAATATTTATGTGGAGCAAGTCGCCGTGGTCATTTTGCAGGAGTAGCAACTATTGTAACTAAATTATTTAATTTGGTTCAACCTCAACGTGCTTATTTTGGTTTAAAAGATATTCAACAATTTAAGATTATTCAACAGATGGTTGCAGATTTAAATTTTCCAATCGAACTAATTGGCGTTAATACAGTACGTGATCATGATGGTTTAGCTTTAAGTTCACGCAATAGTTATTTAGATGCTACGCAACGCCAACAGGCGTTAGTAGTTCCACAACTTATTGAATTAATTAGTCAGCAACTAATTGAGGCTAAATTAAATCGCCAACAAATTATAGCGAAAGCAAATGATTACTTATTTGACAAAGTTCCAACTGCTCAGGCTGATTATATTGAAATTGTTGATAATCTAACGCTACACGCTACAGATAATTTTAAACAAGATTTAATTGTGGCAATAGCTATTTTTATTGGTAAAACCCGCTTAATTGATAATCAACAGTTAAAATATACTGATCATGGTTTAATTAAGGTGTAATTATGACCAATAATCGATCAAGCAAGAAAATTTTATTAGCCTTATGTGGTGGCGTCGCCTTAATTAATCTACCTAGTTTAGTGCGTAAATTGCAACAGCAAGGTCATCAGTTAAAAATTATTGTCTCACCACGAGTTAAAGAATTTATTAATCCACAATTATTTACTTATATGGATATTGAAGTAATTAGTGATGAAAACTATTATACTTCAGGAATTAAACATATTGAATTAGCTCGGTTTGCTGATTTGATTATGCTAATTCCTGCGACAGCTAACACTATAGCTAAACTAGCTACGGGAATTGCCGATAATTTATTACTCTCAACCTTATTAGCAAGTAATTGTCCAACTAAAATTATTATTCCAGCTATGAATAGTGTTATGTGGTCAAATCCAATTATTCAAGAAAAAGTAAATCGTTTATGTCAATTAGGTTATGAATGTTGGGGACCTGATTATGGAGTACAATTATGTGGTGAAATTGGCTATGGCAATTTAATTACTAATGAACAAATTTTAGCTAATTTAACCGCTAAATTTATGTCTAGCCAATCAGATAAATTAGCGAATTATCATTTTGTTGTTTCAGGAGGTGGCACTCGTGAATACTTAGACCCTGTTCGTTATCTATCTAATCATAGCTCAGGTAAAATGGCATTAGCGGTAGTAAATAATTTAATTGCTCATGGGGCAAAAGTTACTTTTATTCTAGGTAGTAATGCGTTAAATTTACAACAACTAAACCCTAAAATTAAATTAGTTTTAGTTGATACGGCAGAAACAATGTTAAATGCAGTTTTAAATAACTTAACGCCACAATCAATTTTTATTGCTATAGCTGCTGTGTGTGATTATAAACCTAAAAACTATTCAACGCATAAATTGAAAAAAAATGCGAGTGAACCAATTTTAGAATTAATCAAAAATGTGGATATTTTAGCTAAAGTTAGGCAAACTTACCCACAATTATGCATGGTTGGTTTTGCTTGTGAAACCGAAAATTTAACTCAATATTTAGAGCAAAAATTCTATGCTAAGCAATTGAACTTAATTGTTGGTAATCAAGTAACTAATGATAATCCGATTTTTAACCATGATGATAATCAAGTGGTATTATTTGATGGAAAAAATTTTGAAGAGCATCAATTAGCTAATAAAGACGTAATTGCTCAAGCTATTATTACTAAATTGGAACAAATTTTATGCATTTAATTATTGATATTGGAAATACACTGATTAAATTTGCTTATTTTGAGAATAAACAATTAATGCAGGTGATTAAATTAGCCAAAGAAGAATTAAGTAATCTTCAATTAGAGCAATTAATTGATCTTAAAGTAACTAAAATTAGTTTAGTTAGCGTTAATAGCACAAGTTGCCAATTAATTTGTAATTATTTAACGCAAGCTAATTTAGACTTTAAGCAAATAATGACGTCACAATTGACTAATTATTTATCGCCAGACATCCCCCTAACTATTGGTGTTGATATTGTGTTACCTGTAATTGCGGTTTTAACTTTATATCAATTAAATGATTTCTATATTGTGAATGCTGGTACTGCAACCACTGTATGTCAAGTTAAATCAGGCAAGATTATTGATTATATGATTATTCCAGGTTTTAGCCTGATGCAAACTAGTTTAGAACAAATTAGCCCTGCGTTAATCAATAATCCTCGACTAATTCAAGGCATTTATCAAGTACAAAATAAATTTGTGATTGATTGTCAGCCATTAATTGCTACAGGAGGTAATTATTTACAATTTAACACTATAGCACAATACTTAGAGGAGTTTTTATTGGTAATTGGTGCAAACTTAATTAGTTTAAGTTAAATTTTATTTAATCAGCACATAATAACTGTTGTATTATACCAAATTCATTCATAAATATCTACCAACAAATTTGTTGATAGATATTTTATTTATTTCTTGTTACAATCTCATTCTACAGCACATATATGTGTACTACAATTTTTGATTAAATGCCTTAGTTGAGAAACCTTATCTAAT
>JBDLTW010000195.1:0-2898 GCA_039805605.1 Pseudomonadota bacterium | reverse complement strand
AATTTCCATTGCCATTAGAAACAAAATCTTTTGCCTTAATTGACCAAAGTCCAAAATTTAACCCATTGTTAAAAGCAAATGCCACCCAAGTTGGACAACAACTCATATTTTATTAGTGGTGAATTTTGGATATGTTTACCATATATTGCTCAGAAATCAATAGTTGGCTTAATTGTAATGATGTAAATACATATTGTTGATGACAATAATCGCAGTCGATCATAATATCTCGCTCTTCATTAATCAAGCTAGTTAATTCATCTTGACCTAAACTAAGCAAAATAGAACTTAAACGCTCACGATTACAACTACATGCAAATTCTATCGTCTGTGGTGCAAATAAACGCACATTATCCTGATTAAATAGTTTATATAATAAATCTTCAATACTTGACATCTTAGCTAATTCAGATGAATTAAGCGTATCTGCTAACATAAAAATTCGTTGAATATCATCAACATGCATAGTCATCACATCTGGTAATTGTTGTAACAACATTCCTACAACCTTATTTTCTACATAAGCAAGTAAAAACCAAGACTGGATTTGTTCTGATTGAACCATATATTCATTAAGAACATCGCTTAATTTATTTCCTGATAAAGCAATAATACTTTGATATAAATTACCATCAGTTTTTGAATCAATACTAACAACTAATCGCCCAGTTTTGCAATAATCTAGATAAGATAAATTCATCGTACTATTAAATTTAGCTGTTGCTCTAACTTGTAAAGCACTATTAACTTCACTTACCACCAAATTAAAATAAGGATTATCCTGGATTTGGCAAATTACTGATCCTGTTAGTTTTAAATTACTAGTTAACAAAATATTTGCTGCTAATAATTCAGCTAATAACTGGGCTAATCCAGATGGATAATCCTGCTGTTGAGCAATCGTCTGCCATGCATCATTTAATACAACTACACTACCTTTAACTGGCACGTCTTCAAACATAAATTTTTGAAGATAACTAGTATTATTCATCATTAATTACCGCATTAGTATATACATCTTGTACATCATCTAAGTTTTCTAGTGCATCTAATAAACGTTGCATTTTTTGCGCATCTTCACCAGTTAATATAGTCTCTACATTAGCCTTCATAGTAACTTCACCAAATTCAGCAGTAAAGCCTTTATTTTCTAAATTAGATTTTACTTCTACATAATTATGAGGAGCAGTAATTACTTCAAAACTACCATCTTCATTAACTAAAACATCATCAGCACCTGCTTCCAATGCTGATTCCATTAAAGCATCTTCATTTGTCTCAGGAGAAAAAACTAATTGACCACAATGTTTAAATTGAAATGATACACAACCATCTGTTCCCATATTACCACCATATTTATTAAATGCATGGCGAACCTCCGCAACAGTTCTGGTATTATTATCTGTTAAACAATCAACAATAATTCCTGCACCTGAAATTCCATATCCTTCAAAGCGTAATTCTACATAATCAACACCGTCTAATTCACCCATTCCGCGCTTAATTGCACGTTCAACATTATCTTTTGGTACATTATTTTCACGAGCTTTTTCCATTGCTAAACGTAAACGTGGATTAGAAGTTATATCACCACCACCCATTTTTGCAGCAATTGTGATCTCTTTAACTAAACGAGTAGTTACCTTACCTTTTTTAGCATCCGCAGCTGCTTTACGATGTTTAATATTTGCCCATTTACTATGTCCTTCCATTATAAATACCCCATAAATAAAATTTAACTTACAATTATTCAGACCTTTGTTTATTTTGTGAGACATATTTTAAACTTGCCTCAATAAACATGTCTAAATCACCATCCATTACACTTTTAATATTACCTATTTCAATATTAGTTCGCAAGTCTTTAATTCTAGACTGATCAAATACATAAGACCTAATTTGATGACCCCAGCCAATATCTGTTTTATTATCTTCAAGACTTTGCTTTTCTTGCTCTTTTTTGCGTAATTCTAATTCATATAACTTAGCTCTAAGCATATTCATTGCTTCAGCACGATTTTTATGTTGTGAGCGATCATTTTGACATTGTACTACAGTATTAGTCGGTAAATGAGTAATTCTTACTGCTGAGTCAGTTTTATTAATATGTTGACCACCAGCTCCTGATGCTCGATAAGTATCAACTCTTAAATCAGCTTGATTTATTTCAATAGTAATATTTTCATCAACTTCAGGATAAACAAAAATACTAGCAAAAGATGTATGACGTTTATTATTTGCATCAAATGGCGAATTACGAACCAAACGATGTACACCTGTTTCTGTTCTTAAATAACCAAAAGCATAATCACCAATGATTTTAATCGTTGCATTTTTTATACCTGCAACCTCACCTGATTGTTCTTCAATAATTTCTGTGGTAAAATTTTTACGATTACTATAACGTAAATACATACGTAATAGCATGTCTGCCCAATCTTGGGCTTCAGTACCTCCACTACCAGATTGAATATCAATAAAACAATTATTCATATCCATAGGATGAGAAAACATCCGCTTAAACTCCAGATTTTTTATTTCAACATCAGCTTGAGCCAAATCAGCAGATACTAGTAAAATTATATCTAAATCATTTTCCAAACAAGCTAATTCAAATAGTTCTTCGGATGCCTGTAAATTTGTTGATAAAGAATTTATTTGATTTACTAACTGCTCTAAGCGTTTTTTTTGTTTATTTAACTGTTGATAATGTTCTTGATCACCCCATAATTGAGGATCTTCAAGTTGTTGTTCGATTTCACTTAATTGTTTACTCTTATTTTGATAGTCAAAGAAAACCCTTTAACTCAAAAAGCTGTTGCTTAAGCTGTATAATAAGTGTTTTAATTTCATTAATTTGTTCGACTTCAATTACCATATAATTTCTTTCATCTATAT
>JBDLTW010000194.1:0-3771 GCA_039805605.1 Pseudomonadota bacterium | reverse complement strand
TTTTGCTACTTCCACTATTACCACTATTACAAGCTGAGAGAAATCCTAATGTAACAAGCATATTTATAACCATTATTTTATTCGATTTCATATCTGCATCCATAAAAATCTTAATACTTTTCCCCAGCCCATAGATAAGGGCTATGGGCTGGATTTAACAGGTAATTAGAACTTATTGTTTAAGAAACTTACCAATTTTTAATGAGTCAGTCAGATAACCACTTTCAATCCAATTTTTATAGTATGCAACACTCATATAAATACTTGGCTCAAAGCTACATTCGCTTGCTCCATAACCTAATGATACTATTCCTGTTACTGTATAACTAAGATTACTTTCATTATAGCTTAATGATGGACCACCTGAGTCACCTTTACAAGCAACAACCTCTGGAGTATTATTCGAAATTGCTCCACCAATTCTTAGTATACTCGAATGGTGTGCCCGAGAGCTATTGCTTACTATGGTTTTACCAAAGCGTATAAGTCCAGCATTTCCGCTACTTTGATCTTTGACCTTGGCATTATCGCCATTGTTATAACCAAATCCAACCACAATCTGTTCTGCACTAACTTTAGGTGCTACACTAGCAATTTCCATTTGAAATTTATATTTTGGAGCCTTGCTTAACTCAATAATAGCCAGATCATTAATTTTTGCATAATCATAAACTGAGAAACTATTATTTGATATATTAACACCCGTAAATGCATCTGATTTTACATAAACAGCTTTAACAGGATAATTAATCAAACGTCCTGCATTATTTTTATTAATATCCATTGGTTTATTTAAGTTTTTGGGGAAAATTATTGATATTGCTTTAGTTGGAATTAAGTCTTTAGATTCAAGATATTGACCATATGATTTATCATAAAGTTTTACTACACAGTGAGCTGCGGTTAAAACTTTATTTGGTGCAAGAAAAACACCTGTACATGAACGATAACCATCATCTCCTATTTTTACCATAATAAATGGTACCAGTGCATTTAATTTAGGAGTAGAAACAGGTTCACCATTTTTAATTACTAAGGAATTTTGTGGTTTGGTTGCTGATGGTGTTAATGAATTGCTACTAAGTGGATTGGTTTTGCTACTTCCACTATTACAAGCTGAGAGAAATCCCAATGTAACGAGCATATTTATAACCATTATTTTATTCAATTTCATATCCGCCTCCATAATTAAATTTTTAATATAAACTTTATTACCTACACCGTAAAATCACTTAAGTAATTTTGATCTTATCAAGTTACTTGAAATGATGTGTATTGTGTAACTCATTGTAATAATTATGTATTTTAGCATAAAATAATTATTGGTATTTAAAAATTTTACGTATTTAGGATAAAGTTTATTTTACTTTATTGGTCAAATTTAATTTTGTTAACGCTCTAAATGTTGAGTTTTTTAGGTTATTGGGATTAATGTGTTAGCAATAAAGATTAAATAAATTTGTAGATAAAATTTGACAATGTACTTAGATGCGGTGGTGTTCCAATCGCTATTATTCGTCAATATATTGAGCAACAAAAAACAACAACATAGCTATGTTTAACGTATTATATCCTCCCCCCCTGAAGGGAGAGGTTTTATGGAGTGGTAGATAATTAGAATTTATTTTTTGGTAACCTTGATGACTTTTAATGAATCAGTTTTATAGCCACTTTCAATCCAATCTTTATAATATGCAACACTCATATAAATACTTGGTAAAGTGCTACATTCGTTAATTCCATAATTTAATGATACTATACCTGTTACTGTATAAATAAGACTACTTTCATTATAGATTAATGATGGACCTCCTAAATCACCTTTACAAGCAATAACTTCTGGGTCATCATTCGAAATTGCTCCACCAATTCTTAATACACTAGGGATGTCTGATCGAGTTATATCGCTTACTATGGTTTTACCAACACGAATTACTCCAGAATTGTTAATATTCTGCTCTTTGGCTTCGATATTATTGCCAGTATTTTGACCAAATCCAACTATCATTTGTTCTTCATTAACTTGAGGTGCTACACTAGCAAGTTCCATTTGAACTTGATATTCTGGGATAACACTTAACTCAATAATAGCTAAATCATTAATTCCTTGGTAATCATGCACTGATAAGACATTATTTAGTATATTAACACCAATAAATACATCTGATTTTACATAAATTGCTTGAGCATGATATACAACCCAATTAGAAGGATTATTTGTATGAGTATTAATTGGTTTAAGTAATTTCTTAGGAAAAATTACTGATATTTTTTCAGTTGGAAGTAAGTCTTCAGATTCAAATCGTTGATCAAGCATTTTATCATGAAGTTCCATTACGCAGTTAGCTGCGGTTAAAACTTTATTTGGTGCAAGAAAAACTCCACTACACAAACGATTATGTTTCCCTTTTATCTTAATTAATGGTACTAATGCATTTAATTCAGGTATATGAACAGGATCACCATTTTTAATTACTAAAGAATTTTGTGGTCTCATTGTCGATGGTGCTAATGAACTGCTACTAACTTGATTGTCTCTGTTACCTCCACTATTACAACTGGAGAGAAAACCCAGTGTAACCAGCATATTTATAACAATTATTTTATTTAATTTCATATCTGTCTCCATAATAAATTATAAAATAACTTTGATTTTGTTGATCTATTAGAAATGGTTATTTTTATGTAACATATTGTAATAATTATGTATTTTATCATAAAATAATTATTGAAGTTTAAAAAATTACCAATTGACAAAATTTATTTTGCCTTAAATGAAGAGTTTTTGAGTCTGATTGAATTAATGGTGGCAACAGACATTAAACCACCTTTAGTTAAAACATAAGAGTAGCTATATTTTAAGCTGTTGCTTTTGATTTGGGTAATGGACTAGTAACGAATAATGCTAACAATTTGTAATGAATCGGTCTTATAGCCACTTTCAATCCAATCTTTATAATATGCCACATTCATATAAGCATTTGGCAAACTGCTACACTCATGTGATCCATAACTTAATGATGCTATTCCTGTTATTGTATAAGTAAGACTATTTTCATTATAGCTTAAAGACGGACCACCTGAGTCACCTTCACAAGCATAAACATAAGGAGCATTGATATTTGAAATTGCTCCACCAATTCTTAATATACTAGGGTATTCTGCTGTGGTGCTCTCACTTACTATGGTTTTCCCCATACGTAGACGTCCAGCATAGCCATTACTTTGGTCTTTGGCTTTAGCATTATTGCCAGTATTATAACCAAAGCCAACTACAATTTGCTCTTCATTAACTTGAGGTGCTACACTAGCAATCTTCATGTGAAATTTATATTTTAGAGCTATTCCTAACTCAATAATAGCCAAATCATTAATTTTTTGGTAATCATTAATGGTGAAGAAGCCATCTGATATATTAACACCAGCAAATACATCTGATCGTGCATAAATACCTTTAATATTAGGATAGACATTCCAATACCTTTCTGGTTTATTTAGATTAATATTAATCGCTTGATATAACCGTTTAGGAAAAATTATTGATATTTTCTCATACAAGTCTTTAGATTCAAAATGTTGATTAGATGCTTTATTATGAAGTTTTATTAGGCAATGAGCTGCGGTTAAAATTTTATTTGGTGCAACAACAACTCCTGTACATAAATGATAATGATGCCTTCCTAAGTCTATCTTAATTAATGGGACTAGTGCATTTATTTCAGGAATACGAACAGGCTCACCATTTTTAATTACTAAAGATTTTTGTGGTTT
>JBDLTW010000193.1:0-4291 GCA_039805605.1 Pseudomonadota bacterium | reverse complement strand
TAATGATTTACCATGCGTCTCTAACATTGTTTTTACCACTTCTGGGTTAGTTAACGCAAAATTACTCGGTGAAATTGCATCAATATATTGACGCATGAAAAACTCCATACGGAAACGAGTTTCATCATCAAGATTAGCCTTGGCTATAAAATCAATTAATTGTTTTGAGACACTTAAATAACTTTGTTTCAAATATGAGAAGAATGGATTTTTTTCCCAATCAGGATCAGTAAAACGACGATCAACTGGTTTTTTCTGTTCTGCAATAACTGCATCTTGATTTAAATCACAAAATTTACCCCATAATTCTAACTGTTCTTGATAAAATTTATTTTGATATTCCAAATAGCTTTGCGTATTATTAAAAAATTGTTGATACATGGCTAGAAATGGATTATCCATTTTATTATTGACTAGATTTTGATTTAATAAATTTTGAAACCAAGATTGATTAGCTGTTGCAATTTGTTTGAAAAAATCTTCAAAGTTTTGACCTTGTTTAAACATCTCACATTTACCTTTGTAATAATTATTAACATCCGTTATTTTAACACATTTTATTAATCAGCAACTTAATTATCCCCAATTGAGTTAAATTTAAATTGATTATTTTCATAAATTAAATATCCACCAGGTTGATGATCTTGCCAATCAGGTAATTCATAACGAATTAAATCTTGCCTATTTCGATCATTTAAGGAGAGTGAATAAATACCAGGTCGATGGGTATGACCATGAATGACTATATTTGCTTGAGCTTGATGAGCAAATTGAATAATTGTATTATCGACCACATGATAAATATACTCAGGTTTGCTATTGTTTTTTGCATGGGATTTAGTTTCCAATTTTTGTTTAATCTTATAACGCCAACTTAATGGAATACGACGTAAGATAAATAATAGCAATGGATTTTGAAGAATTTTTTTCATTTTTTGATAAGCAATATCCAAGCTACAAAAAGTATCGCCATGACTTAGTAAAACTCGTTGATTATCTAATTCTAGACAATATAAATCAGGAATTAATTGCATTTTACACTGCTTAGCAAATTTTTTGCCTAGTGCAAAATCATGATTACCACCACGAAAATAAATCGGTGTAGTTTTGCCAAAAGCACTTAAATGTATTCGCATTTGGCGAATAAATGGGTTATCGTCATCATCACCTAACCAATAATCAAAAAAATCACCTAAAATATATAGCGCATCAAGTTTATTGTGCCATGAAGCTAATAATTGATAGAATAATTGATTTTTTTCAGGAGTATCTGGTGCTAAATGTAAATCAGAAATAAAAACAATTTTTTGCATAATTTTAATAATGACCTATGGAATAAATTTGTATTTAATTTGGTTTGGCTTGTTTAGCTAATAATTGTTTATCAATTTTACCCACAATAGTTTTAGGTAAACTATCAACTAGATAAATTGCTCGTGGTATTTTATATTTGGTTAACTGTCTACGACAATGTTGAATAATTTCTTGACTAGTTAAATGTTGGTGATCTTTTAATACCACATAAGCATAAACAGCCTCCCCCATATGTGGATCGGGTAGACCAATTACCGCAACCTCACTGATTGCATCTAATTGATCAATTACTAACTCAACTTCTGCAGGATACACATTAAATCCAGATACAATAATTAATTCGGTTTTGCGACCACTAATAACTAATTGTCCATTAGCATTGAAATAACCTAAATCGCCAGTATTTAACCAACCATCACTATCTAAAACTTTAGCTGTTTGTTCAGGATTACGCCAATAACCCAACATAATTTGTGGTCCACGTAACATAATTAACCCAGTCTCACCATGGTTGAGAAGTTTACTCGCCGTTTCAGGATCTCTAATTTCAACTTCAGTACTGGGCACTGGGTAGCCAACTGAACCATTAAATTCATCATTAAGTAAGTTCATGGCAACACATGGTGATGCTTCTGTTAATCCATAACAATTAGTCGGAATTAAACCAGTTGCCTCTTTCCATAGTTGTGCTATTGAATGACGAGTTGCCATACCTCCACAAATCCCATAGCGATAATGAGGATGTGGTGTTTGGGTAAACTCTTTATGTTCTAATAACTTTTGATATAGACTATCTAAGGAATTGAATACTGTAAAAGGTGTTGAATTTAAAGTTTTAATTAAATCTTTTATATTCCGTGCATTTGGTACCATCACATTTTCGGCACCACTAAAAAAGAATGTACACAAATTAGCATTTAATGAAAAAATATGATATAGTGGTAATGCATTGATTATTATCTGTTTAGATAATTCATTATCCATCTGGGGTGTGATATAAGCTAAGACTTGACGAATGTTTGCGACCAAGTTACGATGCAATAACATTGCCCCTTTAGGACGACCAGTAGTTGCACCCGTGTATTGAATAAAGGCTAAGTCATCAGCACTAAGTGGAGCATGTTTCGTTAAGGTATATTCTTTTTGATAATAATATAAATCACGCCAATTGTACGCAGAATAGTTTAGCTGTGGATTAACTTTGCTAATATAACGAAGTAAATTATTAATTATTGTTCTTTTTAACCATGGATATGGATCGGCAATCTTGGTAACTACAATATGCTTAATTCCAAATTTATTTACACTATTATTTAATTTTTCAGCAAACATATCTAAAGTTACAACTAATGTTGGTTGGCTATCCTGTAAAATATATTCAATTTCACTGGCTGTATATAATGGATTAATATTAACTACTGTTGCGCCAATTAATAAAGTAGCAAACATAGTTAAAGGATACTGTAAGCAGTTAGGTAAAATTATTGCAATACGATCTTGAGCTTGAACACCTAAATCACGCATACCTTGAGCTATTTTGGCTACTCTTAATTGAACATCTGCAAAAGTTAAACTTACTTTATGACAAGTTAAGGCGATGTTTTGTGGATACTGTTGACAAGCTTGTTCAAATAAATCTATTAAATGTGCATTGTCTAATTTAACTTTGGCTGGTACACCATCTGGATAATGAGCTAACCATATTTTATTCATAGTTATTTTCCCTTAAGTTAACTATTTTAATACTCTAGCCGATATAGCTGAGTTCCTACTTGTACGTAATATTATTTGAATTTTTATTTGCCATTACGAAACCAGATTAATAATAAAATTAAATTTGAGCTTAATAAACCAATGATAATTAAGGTAGTTAAATTAATCTGAATGGTAAAACTATGATAAATGAAACTGGAGTTAGTACCAATTAATAAATGAAATAGTAGACTAGCACCACAACAAAGTAAAAAAAACAGTACCAATTTAATCATTGCTAGAATTTCCCTGTAATTTAGATTTTAATTTTAATTCTAAATGATGAACCAAGCTAATTAAGCCTAATTTATGCAAGATAACTCGCATAATAATTTGCATAATAATATCTTTTATTACCTTAAAATCAGGAATAAAAATTACTTTAAAAATAATAAAACTAATAATTGCAATTGCCCATTTCATACTGGTAGCAATTATGCTATAATAATAAAGTTGAGTTGCGGTTAATTCAACATATAACCATGAAGCACAAATAAAACCTAAATAAGCAATAATTAGGTATAGTATGTCACTAAAAGGGCGCTTATATGACTGATAAAGATCATAAAGATATAAGGCAATATATAAGTATTTTAGGCGCTTAGGTGTAATTAATTTGGTATACCAATTTGCCTGATTTGATTTTAGATTACTATTACCTAAATAAAGTTTAGCTAAACGAATTAATCTAACTATACTACTATCACGAAACCATTGTTCACGACGTTTAACTAATAAAACCCTGCGAATGTGTTGTTCGCTGGGCAAGAGCATCATTAACCATGCCAAGAATAAAACTAATTTAGTTAGATTAACCCAATGGATGAGTTCAGAGTAATAAACTGGCTTAGCATGTGTAGCCAATAATAAATACTCCCCAACTAAGACAAATAAACCACTACGGAAAATTAAGCAACTAATATTACGTAAGCGATTGGATAAGGTAGCTAGGTATAACCATAAAAAATATTGCATAGCTTTTCCAACAAAATAAGGAGCTTAGTCTAAGCTCCTTAACCAATTATAGTTTACTTAATTAAATTAACCAAGCCACAAACAATACAACCACAATTAGAGCGAAAAATTTCCAATTTGGTACAAGTTGACCTTCTTTAGCTTCTTTAGTAAAAAAATTTTTTACTTTACAACTTTTTTTAGTTGTCGCACAAGAATTTGCTGTTAAATTTTGTTCAGTCATAATTACCCCTTAATTTAAATAAAAATT
>JBDLTW010000192.1:0-7955 GCA_039805605.1 Pseudomonadota bacterium | reverse complement strand
TCGTTCAGGTTTACTAAATCGTGTTGCTCAACAGGGTGTTGAATTAGCCTATGCTGAACAAGAGTTAATTAAATTGATTCGGCAATATGTACCTAAAGGCTGTTCACCACTTTGTGGTAATACTATTCATCAAGATCGTAAGTTTATGATTAAATATATGCCAGATCTTGAGAGTTATTTACATTATCGCAATATTGATGTTAGCACAATAAAAGAATTAGCTCGTCGTTGGTATCCTGAGATTGTTGGTAAATTTAGTAAACATAATAAACATGAGGCATTGGCAGATATTCATGAGTCTATTGCGGAATTACGTTTTTATCGGCAACAAATCATGATTACATCGTCAACTACTTAAAATCCAATTTTATGTGGGGTGCTATGAAACAACAAAAATTATATTTAACTATTAGTTTGTTATTGTCTAGTAGTTTATTTGGTTGTGCTAGTTTTCCTCAAGCAGATCAACAATTAGTTTATTTACCCAAATATGTGGCAAATTCCTATCTAACTCAAGATAGGATTAAGCCATTAGCACCACTTGCGAATGATTTAAGTGAAAGTGTAACGATTGAAAGTACTATGCAATTAACTAAAAATCAACAGCATTTGCTTGCTTTAAGTGACCAAATGGTACATTCTTTACGTTTAACCGAATCAGACCAGTATAATGAGCTAGAGTCTTCATTAGGTTTTGCGGTATTTAGAGTGCACAATTTACATTTATTATTGGCTTCTGGTTCATTTGGTGAAGGCGTTCTTTTTAATAATCGTGATCGGCAAATTCGTTTTTTAAACATATATAAGCTTAATTCAGGATTAGGCTTAGGTTATCAAAATTTATATGTAATGGTTAAAATTACCAATAATTCTAAACTTGATGCTTTAATGAATCAAGATGAAACTAATTTTGATACTAGAATTATGTTTATGCTAGGATTTTGGGGTAAACAATATTCTTTAGCCCCTGGTTATTCAATTGTAAAAACTTATCACAGTGGTTTTGATTTGGGTTGGCAATTTGGTCCAACTTTTTTTACTAAACCACAACCAAGCGAATCAGTAGTTACAGCTACCGACAATTTAGATGATAGATAAAAATTTATAGGATTAAATTAATGTTAAAAAAACCTGAATTATTAATGCCTGCAGGCACTTTAGAACATTTAGAATATGCATTTGATTTTGGTGCTGATGCGGTTTATGCTGGGCAACCGCGTTATAGTTTACGTGCACGAAATAATGAATTTCAATTTGCTCAATTACAACTGGGAATTGAACAAGCTCGACAACGAGGTAAAAAATTATTTGTCGCAAGTAATATTCTACCACATAATAGCAAAGTTAAAACGTATTTAAAAGATATGGAACCATTAATTGCTTTGCAACCAGATGCTCTAATTATGGCGGATCCTGGTTTAATTATGATGGTGAAAGATCGTTGGCCAGATCAAGAAATTCATTTATCGGTTCAAGCTAATACGGTAAATTATGCTGGGGTGAAATTTTGGCAACGTCAAGGAATTTCACGAGTAATTTTATCTCGAGAGTTATCATTAGATGAGATTGAAGAAATTCGTCAAGAATGTCCTGATATGGAAATAGAAGTATTTGTTCATGGTGCATTATGTATTGCTTATTCTGGACGTTGTTTATTATCTGGGTATTTTAATCGCCGAGATCCTAATCAAGGTACATGCACTAACGCTTGTCGTTGGGAGTATAAAGTTCATGATACTAAGGTTGATGATGCAGGTGATGTATCTCCATTACAAGGGTTTGATTTTAATAAAGAGTTAGAACAAGCAAATAAAATGTTCTCAGCAGCTGGAGGTGTAGAACGCCATCCATTAGCCGATAAAACTTATTTAATTGAAGATGTGACTCGCCCTGGTGAGTTTATGCCAATTATCGAAGATGAACATGGTACTTATATCATGAATTCTAAGGATTTACGTGCAATTGAACATATTGAACGTTTAACGAAAATTGGTGTTGATTCACTAAAGGTTGAGGGACGGACTAAATCAATTTATTATGTAGCTCGGGTTGCTCAAGCTTATCGTCAGGCGATTGATGCTGCGGTAGCTGGTCTACCATTTGATCCTAGTTTATTAGCTAATTTAGAAGGTTTAGCTAATCGTGGTTATACGGATGGCTTCTTGCAACGTCATCACGCTCAAGATTATCAAAATTACTTAGATAGTCATTCCAAATCACGAGCTAGTCAATATGTGGGTGAGGTTTTAGAAATTGATAGTGACGGCTGGGCATTGATTGAGGTGAAAAATAAATTTAGTTTAGGTGATACTTTAGAAATTTTACATCCTAGTGGTATGCGCGAAATTAAGATTACTACCATGAAAAATAAGCAAAATGAAAATGTGGAAGTGGCTCAAGGTAGTGGTATTTATGTTAAAATTCCACAAATGCATGGTATGGAAAAAGCTTTATTAGCAAGAATTATCCCTAATTAAATAAGTTCTTTAGCAATTAAGTTATAAATTAATTAGTGATTATAGGTAGAATTATGCAAACAACATTATATCAAGAAATTGAACAGAATTTTAGACAAGCTTTCGATAGTTTGGGTATTGCAACAAATACTCCAATTGTGCTTCAGGAGGCTTCGCGACCAGAATTTGGTGATTACCAAGTGAATGGAATTATGGGAGCTGCTAAACAGTTAAAAATTAATCCACGTCAGTTAGCCGAACAGGTAATTGAGCTATTACATAAGCAATCAACAACATCATGGTTTGCTAAGCTTGAATTAGCAGGACCTGGGTTTATAAATATTCATTTAGCTAAGCAATATTTAGAGCACTTCTTAGCCAATCAATATCTTAAAGCACAAAATTATCAATTTTTACAAATATCACCGCCACAAACTATTGTAGTTGACTACTCTGCACCTAATTTAGCCAAAGAAATGCATGTTGGTCATTTACGTAGCACGGTTATAGGTGATAGTTTAGTGAGAATTTATGAGTTTTTAGGTCATAAAGTGATTCGGCGTAATCATGTTGGTGATTGGGGGACTCAATTTGGCATGTTAACGGCATATTTATGCCAACTAAATCAACAAGGTGATAAAGATATTGAATTACATGATTTAGAAAATTTTTATCGTCAGGCCAAATTAAAATTTGATGAAGATGCTAGTTTTGCTGACTTAGCACGTGAATATGTTGTACGTTTACAATCTGGTGATCAACAAATTCTAGCTTTATGGCAGCAGTTTGTTGATATCTCATTGGGACATTGCCAACAAATTTGTGATTTATTGGGTGCTAAATTAACTCGTGATGATGCTGTCGGTGAAAGTGCATATAATAATTTATTAGCACCAATGGTTAAATTGTTGATGGATAGTGGTATTGCAATAGATAGTGAAGGGGCAAAATGTGTTTTCTTGACTCCTGAAGAACTGGGTACGAAGGAAGACTCCCCATTTATTATTCAAAAAAAAGATGGTGGTTATTTATATGCAACTACCGATATAGCTGCTGTCTATGATCGAGTAAACAATTTACAAGCTCATCGTTTAGTTTATGTAATTGATGCGCGACAATCTTTACATATGAAGCAATTGTTTGTAGTAACTAAAAAGGCTCATATTGCACCAGATAATTTAGTGATGCAACATGCGGCTTTTGGTACCATGATGGGTGAAGATGGTAAACCATTCAAGACTCGTAGTGGTGGTACAGTTAAGTTAATTGATTTAATTAATGAGGCAATTAGTCGTGCTCGGCAAATGATTAGTCAACGTAATCCAGACTGGAGTAGTGAACAAATTGAGCAACTAGCACATCCATTAGCTATCGCATCAATCAAATATGCAGATTTATCAAAAAATCGTTTAAGTGATTATATTTTTAGCTTTGATAAAATGTTAGCTTTTGAAGGTAATACTGCACCATATTTATTATATGCAGTGACGCGAATTAATAGTATTTTTAATCGAGCGGAACTAACTTTAGCTGAGTGTTTAGCCTATCCATTGGTATTACACACGGAAGAAGAGCATCGTTTAGCACTACATTTAGCTAAATTTGCGGAAAAAATTCAATTAACTGCTAATGAAAACTATCCACATTATTTATGTACCTATATTTATGAATTAGCTGGGTTGTTTATGCGCTTTTATGAAGCTTGTCCAATTTTAAAAGAAGGCGTTAATTTAGATTTAAGAAATAGTCGTTTAGCTTTAGCTGCTTTAGCTGGTGAAATTTTACAAACTAGTTTAGGTTTACTTGGTATTAATACCGTAGAACGTATGTAATACTAATTTTGGTCAAGGAAGAATAAAATGCTAGATAAGATTATCGTGCGAGGGGCACGTACTCATAATTTAAAAAATATTGATGTAGATATTCCTAAGAACCAATTAGTTGTTATCACTGGATTATCAGGATCTGGTAAGTCTTCTTTGGCCTTTGATACTTTATATGCAGAGGGGCAACGTCGTTATGTTGAATCACTCTCTGCATATGCTCGGCAATTTTTGCAACAAATGGATAAGCCAGAGGTAGATTTAATTGAAGGATTATCTCCTGCTATTTCAATTGAGCAAAAAGCTACTTCACATAATCCTCGTTCAACAGTCGGCACAGTTACAGAAATTTATGATTATTTACGTTTACTATTTGCACGAGCAGGAACTCCATATTGTCCAAATCATAATATTTCTCTACAAACACAAACAGTAAGTCAAATTGTGGACAATATTTTAGCCTTACCTAATGAAACTAAGATTATGTTAGTCGCGCCAATGGTATTTGAGCGTAAGGGTGAACATGTGGAATTATTGGCACAAATTGAGCAATTAGGATTTACTAAGGTGCGAATTGATCATATTGTGTATAATTTGGATGAAATACCTTTTTTAGAAAAAAATAAAAAACATACGATTGAAATTGTTATTGATCGTTTAAAAGTGCGCCCACAAATTAAATCTCGTTTAGTTGATTCGGTTGAAATGGGATTGCGTCATGGAAATGATAAATTAAAACTAATTGATTTGGATACTTATCAGGAAAAATGGTTTTCAGCCAAATTTGCATGTCCTGAGTGTGATTATTCAATAGCTGAATTAGAGCCTCGAATTTTTTCTTTTAATAGTCCATTAGGTGCATGTCCTACTTGTGATGGTCTTGGACATATTCGAATTTTTGATCCTGCTAAAATTATTTATCCGCAACTATCTCTAACTGAAGGAGCGATAAAAGGTTGGGATAAACGTAATCAATATATTTACCAAATTTTATCTGGATTAGCTCAACATTATAAATTTAGTTTAGAGGCACCATGGCAGGAATTACCATACTCAATTCAACAATTGCTATTATATGGAAGTAAATCAGCAGCAGCTAAATCAATGGGGGCAATAAATGAGCATATTGATTTTGCGGGAATTATTAATATATTACAACAGCGTTATTTGGCAACGGAAAGTAGTTTAGTAAAAGAAGAATTGGCTAAATTACAAACTTATCAAACTTGTACACAATGTAATGGTACACGCTTACGCCAAGAGGTAAGATGTGTTAATGTTGGTGAGCATAATATTAGTACTATTAGCACTTGGCAATTACAGCAATGCTTTGATTATTTTAGCCAATTACACTTAGATGGATATAAGCAAGAAATTGCTACTAAAATTATTCAAGAAATTTTAAGCCGAGTAAAATTTTTATTAGATGTTGGTTTAGATTATTTAACTCTAAATCGTTCAGCAGATACTTTATCTGGTGGAGAAGCTCAACGCATTCGTTTAGCTAGTCAAATTGGCTCAGGACTAACTGGCGTCATGTATGTATTAGATGAGCCTTCTATTGGCTTACATCAACGTGATAATGAACGTTTATTAGCTACATTAACAAAATTGCGTGATTTAGGTAACACGGTAATTGTTGTTGAGCATGATCAAGATGCAATTTTAAGCGCCGATTATTTAATTGATATTGGTCCTTGTGCTGGAGAATATGGTGGTGAGATAATTTTTGCTGGACAACCTCAAGCAATTAAACAAGTAACTAATTCAATTACGGGGATGTATTTATCTGGAGCTATATCTATTGAAGTACCTAAGCAACGGCGTTTACAAGATAAGGGTAAATTAGTTGTAGTTGAAGCAAATGCGAATAATTTAAAAAACGTTAATTTAGAAATTCCTATAGCTAATCTAGTTTGTATTACTGGGGTATCTGGTTCAGGTAAGTCAACATTAATTAATGACACCTTATATCGTGGAGTAGCTTATAATTTAACCAAAACTGGTGAAATTCCCAATAATTTCAAATATATTCATGGCTTAGATCATTTTGATAAAGTAATTAATGTTGATCAAAGTCCAATCGGCAGAACACCACGCTCTAATCCTGCAACCTATACAGGATTATTTACACATATTCGGGAATTATTTACTCAATTACCTTTATCTCGTGAGAGAGGTTATGGACCAGGGAGATTTTCATTTAACGTAAAAGGTGGTCGTTGTGAAATTTGTGAAGGCGATGGTTTAATTAAGGTTGAAATGCATTTTTTACCTGATATTTATGTGACTTGTGATAGTTGCAAGGGAAAACGTTATAATCGTGAAACTTTAGAAGTTGAATATAAAGGTAAAAATATTGCTCAAATATTACAAATGCCAGTTAATGAAGCTATTGAATTTTTTCAGGCAATTCCTGCAATTAAGCGTAAATTAACTACTTTAATGGAGGTCGGTTTAGGTTATATTCGCTTAGGTCAATCTGCCACTACTTTATCGGGTGGCGAAGCTCAACGTATTAAATTGGCCTTAGAATTATCCAAACGTGATACAGGGAGAACTTTATATATTTTAGATGAACCAACAACTGGTTTACATTTTTATGATATTGATTTATTATTAGAGGTTTTACATCGCTTTGTCGATCATGGCAATACCGTAGTAGTAATTGAGCATAATTTAGATGTGATTAAAACTGCTGATTGGGTTATTGATTTAGGGCCAGAGGGTGGGGTAAATGGTGGTGAAATTATTGCTTATGGTACCCCTGAACAAATTGTTGAACTAAATAAGGGCTATACAGCAAAGTATTTAGCAGATTTCTTAAATTAATAAGGTGATTAAGATGACAGATAAACAACAGTGGAATGTTGATTTTTATAATCAACAGCATAATTTTGTAACTGAGTATGGGCGTGATATTGTTGCTTTATTAGCACCTCAAGCTGAAGAGATTATTTTAGATTTAGGCTGTGGTAGTGGTGAACTAACACAACAAATAGCCCAATCTTGTCAACAGGCATATGGAATTGATTTTTCAGCATCGATGATCGAGAAAGCTAAGCATAATTATCCTAATCTAATTTTTCAACAACATGATGCACAACAGGAATTTCCTTTTGCACAAAAGTTTGATGCAATTTTTTCTAATGCGGCTTTGCATTGGATGCCAAATGCTTCTGCAGTGGTTGCAAATATTGCCAATAGTTTAAATTCAGGTGGTAGGTTTGTTTTTGAAATGGGTGGTAAAGGTAATGTAGCAAATGTGTTAGCTACCATTCAACAGGCAGCTAAGCAATATAATCTAGGTCAATTACCTATTGTTAACTATTATCCATCAATTGCTGAATATGCAACTATTTTAGAGCAATATGGATTACAAGTTAAATTTGCTAAATTATTTGCTCGACCAACTTTACTTAATAGTGAACATGGTTTGGCAAATTGGGTAAAGATGTTTCGTACCAGCGTATTAGATTTAATTGATTTAGACCAACAGTGTGATTTTTTAAATCTAGTTGAAACAATTGGGGCGCAAAATGAATTACTTTATCGTAATCAACAGTGGTTTGCTGATTATGTGCGTTTACGTATGGTAGCAATTAAATCATAGTACTTTTAGAAGGTAAGATATGGGAAAAATATATCTTGGCACAAGCAATCACTCTCCGAGCAT
>JBDLTW010000191.1:0-3524 GCA_039805605.1 Pseudomonadota bacterium | reverse complement strand
TCTTCGTCTTTGGTTAAAGCCGCAGTTTTTGGGAAAGATGCCAATTGGGGAAGAATTGCTTGTGCAGCAGGTTATTCTGATGATCTAGTTGAAGCAGATAAGATGCAAATAAAATTAGCTGATTTATTATTGTTTAAGAATGGATTACCATTACCGTTTTGTGAACAACAAGCATTAACGATTTTAGAAAATCAAGAAGTTATAATTAATCTTGATTTAGGACTAGGTGATCATCAAGCAACTGCATGGGGCTGTGATTTAACCTATGATTATGTAAAAATAAATGCAGCTTATCGCACATAATAAATGAGTATGTTAATTATGAAAAAACAAATTTTAGTAGTTAAATGCGGTGGTTCAATTTTAGCACAGACCAATGAATTAACTAGTATGTTGCATGATTTGTACCAATTACGTCAATTAGATTATCAAATTATTTTAGTTCATGGTGGTGGTCCTGATATTAATCAGTTAGCTAAATCCTTAGATATTCAAAGTGAATTTAAGCATGGACTAAGGGTTACCACACCTGAAGTCTTAGCTATTACACAATTGGCGTTGTTAGGTAAAACTAATGCTGGATTAACTTTGCAATTAAATCAAGCTAAGTTAAATGCTATTGGTTTATCAGGGCATGACGCAAATTTATTAATTGGTAATTGTTTAGACCCAGTTAATTTAGGTCTGGTGGGAGAAGTTACTCAGGTTAATTGTCAATTAATTCAATCTTTATTAGAGCTTGATTTAATTCCTGTGATTGCACCATTAGCTATATCTTCAGCTGGTGAGGTTTTAAATATTAATGCTGATTTGGCGGCGGCGGCTATTGCGGAACAGATGCATGCTCAAAAATTAATTTTATTAAGTGATATTGATGGTTATTATGCCAATTATCCTGATAAAGCTAGTTTGCTTCCAGTATTAGAACTTAAGCAAATTCAGCAATTATTAGCTCAAGAAAATTTAGTGGCAGCAGGAATGCGCCCTAAGTTACAAGCTTGTGTAAAAGCACTTAGTTTAGGAACAGTTGCCAGTGCCCAAATTATTAATGGTCAAAATCTAGGTGGTTTATTGGCAACCATACAAAATCCAACTAGTCTTGGGACGTTAATTATTCCAGGAGATTGCCAATGTTAATCCGTGCTTCAATTATTGGTGCTTCTGGTTATACTGGAATTGAGTTAATTCGCTTATTGAATAATCATCCTCAGGTTGAAATTAGCTGTTTAATCTCTGAAACCTATGCCAATCAAGAAGTGGCAACAATTTATCCGCATTTACAGCAAATTATTAGTCATGATTTTAGTTCTTTAGATTGCCAACAGATTGCAGCCGCTAGTGATGTAGTATTTTTAGCTTTACCACATACTAAGGCCTCTCCATTAGCAGAACAGCTATTAACTAAGGCTTGTAAAGTGATCGATTTAAGTGCTGATTTACGTTTAAATCAAGCGCAAGTTTATCAACATTGGTATCAGCATACTCCTGCACCACAAACATTATTGGATCAAGCAATTTATGGATTAGCTGAGATCGGTTTAGCTAAGCAGATAGCTCAAGCGTCATTAGTTGCTAATCCTGGCTGTTATCCTACTGCGAGTATTTTAGCTTTGGCACCAGCCTTATATAATGATGTAGTTAATTTAACTCAAGCTTTAGTTATTGATGCTAAATCAGGTGTGTCAGGAGCTGGGCGAGGTTTAAATTTGACTACACATTTTTGTGAGGCAAGTAATACTTTCTCTGCTTATCAAATAGCTGGTTTGCATCGGCATATTCCTGAAATTGAGCAAGAGTTAACCAAACTAGCTAAGCAACCAGTAGTCGTGCAGTTTACTCCTCATTTAATTCCCATTAGTCGTGGTTTAATGGCAACCGTGTATTGTCCACTTAAAGATAAATTGAGTTTAGCTGAAATTACAGCATTATACACTGATTTTTATCAAGAACAATCATTTATTCGAATTGATCAAAATCCACGACCAAATTTGAAAAGTGTGATTGGTAGTAATTATTGTAATTTAAGTTTGCATCTTGATGAGCGTACTAACAATTTAGTTATTGTGAGTATGATCGATAATTTATTAAAAGGAGCTTCTGGTCAAGCGGTGCAGAATATGAATTTAATTTATCAATTAGATCCATTAGTTGGTTTAACTAATGCGCCAATTTATCCATAGTTAAAACTTTTGTCGTATATAATAAGGAATAATAATGAGTAAACTTTGGGCCAAAGGTTATCAACTCAATCAAGTAGTTGAAGATTTTATGACTGGTGATGATCCTATTCTTGATTTAAGAATAGCTTATTATGATTGTATTGCCAGTAGTGCACATGCTAAAATGTTAGGTAAGATTGGTGTACTTGAGCCAACGGAAGTTGTTTTATTAGTTGAGCAATTAACTAAATTAGGCGAACAGATTAAGTTAGGTAATTTTGTGATTGCTAATCATCAAGAGGATGTACATACAGCTATTGAAAATTATTTAGTTGCAACTCTAGGTGATGTCGGTAAAAAAATTCATACAGCACGTTCACGTAATGATCAAGTTTTAACTGCATTACGTTTATATTATAAAGATGCATTGTGTGAAGTTAAGCAAAATATTGCCCACACCGCACAAATACTGCTTAATTTTGCGCAAAAATATCAAGATATTCCATACGTTGGTCGTACTCATTATCAAAAAGCAATGCCTGCATCAATTGGCTTATGGGCAGGAGCTATGATTGAATCTTTATTAGATGATGCGCAATTAATTCAAGACAGTTTAAATCTAGTTGATCAATCGCCATTAGGTTCAGCCGCTAGTTATGGTGTTGCTTTACCAATTGATCGTCAGTATGCTAGTGATTTAATGGGCTTTGCTAAAGTTCAACGTAATGTTTTATATGCTAATAATAGTCGTGGTAAATTTGAGGTGGCAATTTTACATGGGTTAAGCCAGATTATGTTGGATTTAGCTAAATTAGCAACTGATGTGATTTTATTTAGTGCACCAGAAATGGGGTATTTAAATTTACCAATTGAATTTTGTCCTGGTAGTAGCTTAATGCCGAATAAAAAAAACCCAGACCCATTTGAATTAATTCGTGGTAAAAGTGCTACGGTAATGGCTAATTTATGGCAGACAATGGAGTTATCTCGTGGTTTACCTTCAGGATATAATCGTGATTTTCAAGAAAGTAAACGCCCAATATTTACTAGTTTTGACATTGTTAATCAATCATTAGCTGTAGTGGCGATTATTATGCAACAAGTAACAGTTAATCAAGATAAATGTTTAGCTGCTTTTAGTGGTGATGTTTTTGCCACGGATTATGCCTTAGAATTAGTGCTTAATGGCGTACCATTTCGTGATGCTTATCAACAAGTAGCAGCAAATTTAGAGCAATTAAGCAGTCGTGATCCAGTTGCTAATATTCAGAGTAAGACTCATATTGGTGCTACGGGTAATTTAGGTTTTGATTTATTACAGCAACAAATTACTTTATTACAAGCAAATGTTTAGTTAATTTTTAA
>JBDLTW010000190.1:0-3406 GCA_039805605.1 Pseudomonadota bacterium | reverse complement strand
CGATGACAAGCAAATGAAAATGTATCGGTAGACTTATTTAAACAATTACCAGTCGTTAACTGATTATCCATAAATTTACTTTGATATAGATTAGTAAAAAAATTAAATGTGCTATCTTGATTAGCTGGAGTTGCTAATGTATAGTTTGCTGGATTTTCTATTCTTATTGATTGATTGCTATCAACAATTGCAGTTATATTTGACGTTAAAACGTGAGAAGACTTAAGATAATTAGTAAATTGTTGCGGTGTATTCGCTACAAACATTGCATTATAATTAAGATTAGTGCCTAATATACCTTTATAATCTAAACCAGCCACAGATGATCTTCCATCATTATACTCAGCAAATAATCCTTTATTATTTACCCATGTAAAACCAGGAATATTACCCATAAAGCTAAATGTGGCAACTTTATTATCACCATTAGTTGGTTGATAAATAACTAAATTGTCATAAGGAGTCAAATCTCTAATTAAACTAGGTAAGTCAAGATTACGCCCTACTAACATTGAATTAGTCGAAGTTTTATCACCCCATGCGGAAATAAATGAACAATGTCCACGAGAGTTTTTATCCAAATTAGATAACTGTTGTGAAAAATTAAGCCAATCACGTTTTTGCTCTACTGATGCTCCTGCTAATAACGATAGAATATCGACTTTTAGTAACTTATAATAGCTTAATCCAGAAGTACTTGCCATTCCCTGCAAAATTTGTTTTTCACGATCAGTAATTTTAATAGAGTACAAAGCTAAATATGTATAATTAACCACATCTTGAGTTATACTATTAAAATATTTCGGTGAAATATTATTATTGATTTGTTGTAACTGATCTTTAGCCAATGCACCATATTGCTCACCCATTTCATAATAACTACCATGTAAATTAAGAATAGTTATATTTCCCTGCTCTTGACGATAACCTGTATGATTATTTTTGGTGGTGTAAGAATCTAGCGCAAAACACTGTAAACTGATAACCATAAATATTAATGATAACAAATAACGCATAAAATTTCCTAAATATAAATACCTCTTAGTTAGTCATTAACTGAGAGGTAATATTTTTAATTAATTAGTTGGATAAAATTGAATATCGGTTAACTGCTCAGTAACTTTATCAGTATCCAATAATAACTGTTTACTATTAATTACAGGTAAACCATTATCATCCAAATCAAACTGATATAAACTACCATTAGTCGTGCTAGTTACACCTGAGTTTGTCGTAGCAAATAATTTATTATTATACACTCTTATTCCACCAATATTGCCAATACCAAGGTTCCAACTTTGGCATTGCTTGGTTGCTAAACTACAGCTAAATCCAGTTGGAGCAAAATTTTGAAACATCCAGCGTAATGCAGTTGGTTTAGCCGAGTAAATTCCATATAAATTTGTACCATCGCTAATTAAATCCCAGAAATAAATCATATTACCATTGGCAATTTGCTGAGCAACATTGATAAATTGTGGGATATACTGTTGAGTAATAGTATCATAACTAGAAATACTGCTATTATTGTCATTAGCTAAATATAAGGTATCATGTAACATTACTGAACCACCAATTCGTGATGGTATATTTTGTGATGCTGTATCCTTTAGACTTATTTCTTGACAAGGTATTGCTCCTGAGTCGGTAACTGGATTTAAATTAGCACACTTAATTAAATTACCCGTAGCATATGATAAAGTACTGTCAGCCGATGGGTATAAATTAGTAAAATATACATTATTACTATTATCCACATTCGTCGAAGAAGCAAAATTTAATGCTAAATGGGCAAAATTGGTTGCCGATTCTGGTATGCCACTATTACAATGCGTGATATTCATATTACTCTCAATTGTGCAATTAAATGACATTGAATTTAGATAATCAGGAATATACAATTGCTTATTGGCAATATTCATCCGATAAACATAGTTAAAATATAAATTTCCCCAACTTGAATCAAGAGCTGAACAGTTGTTAATTGTTCCATTCGTAACCGTACATTGAAATACATTGCCAAGCCATGCACCTAAACTAGGTTGTTGAAAATCTTCTGCCCCAATAAACAAATAACCATTAGTTAAGGCGCTAGTTTTCGCTGTATTAATCATTAAAAATTTAGATTGTGTTGCTACACCTTGACTGAGTTGATTTGCAGTAGGCGAAGAATTAGAATTAGTTGTATTTTCTCCACCACTATCACAAGCAACTAAAATTAAACTAGGGACTATGCCACAAATCAGTAAATTAAGTAATTTTTTCATTATTTGCTCTTTTAATTAGTGGGATAAAATTGAAAATCTGTTAACTGAATAGTAGTTTTATTTGTTTGCAATAATAACTGTTTACTATCAATTAATGGTAAACCGTTATTATCTAAATCAAACTGATATAAACTACCATTAGTCGTGCTAGTTGCACCTGAGTTTGTCGTAGCAAATAGTTTATTATTATACACTCTTATTCCACCTATATTACCAATACCAAGGTTCCAACTTTGACATTGTTTAGTAGTTAAACTACAACTAAATCCAGTTGGGGAAAAGTTTTGATACACCCAGCGTAATGTTGTTGGTTTAGCTGAATAAATTCCATATAAATTAGTACCATCACTGATTAAATCCCAGAAATAAATCACATTACCATTGGCAATTTGCTGACTAACGTTAATAAATTGTGAGGTATATTGTTGAGTAGTCGTATCATAACTAGAAATACTACTATTATTGTCATTGGCTAAGTATAAAGTATCATGTAACATTACTGAGCCACCAATGCGTGATGCAGTTGTTTGTTGAGGATTATCAGTTAAAAATAATTGCTGACATGGAATTGAACCTGAAGCAGTAACTGGATTTAAGTTAGTACATTTCACAAGGTTTCCAGCAGAATTATTCTGCGAACTATTACCAACTGTATACAAATTAGTAAAGTAAACATTATTGTTACTATCTAAATTAGTTGAGGTAGCAAAACTCAACAGCAAATTTGCAAAATTAGTAGCTGATTCAGGTATTCCACTTTGACAACGATGTACATCCATATTGCTCTCAATATTACAGTCATAAACAATTTCAGATTGGTAATCAGGAATATATAATTTGTTATTAGCAATATTCATCCGATATACATAACTGAAATTTATATTACTCCAATAAGGATCTAGTGTAGAACAGCTTCCAATAGTACCATTAGTAACTGTACATTGAAATACATTACCAAACCATGCGCCCAAACTAGGTTGTTCAAAATTTTCTGCACCAATAAATAAATAGCCATTAGTTAATGCGCCAGTTTTAACTGCATTGATCATTAATGATTTTGATTGGCTTGTTGTTGTCTGTTGACTAATCTGATTGGTAGTAGGCGAAGAATTAGAATTAGTTGTATTTTCTCCACCACT
>JBDLTW010000189.1:0-2575 GCA_039805605.1 Pseudomonadota bacterium | reverse complement strand
GGGCATAAATATCGCCTATTTTACCAATTGCAATTACATTACCATCAGCTTGTTTACATAAATCAAGTACAGTTAAAGAGTTAGGTAATATTGAATAATCCTTACGATTTTTGGTTCGTGCATAGTTATTTGAATTATCGCCATTAAATGGTCTAGCTATTACCCGTGCTATATTATATGGTTCTAGTTCTTCACGGACAATTTCACATAATTTATATAAATTATCTAAACCAAAACTTTCTTCATGACAAGCAATTTGAAATACAGAATCAGCAGAAGTATAAAAAATTGGTTTACCACTAGCAATATGTTCATCGCCTAATTCGGCGATAATTGCAGTACCTGACGCATGACAATTACCTAAATAACCAGGAAGAGAAGCTCGATTAATAATTTTATCTAATAAGTCATTAGGAAAACTGTTGTTATGTTGACTAAAGTATCCCCAATCAAATTGAACTGGTGATCCAGCAATCTCCCAGTGTCCACTAGTTGTATCTTTACCAGAACTAATTTCTTTACATGCGCCATAAATACCATTAACCATGTAATTAGCATTGTCAATCTTTAAAGTTGCTCCATTAACTTGTTGATAAGCTTTACCCAGCCCTAATTTTAACATATTAGGAATTTGAAAGCTGATTTGTTGATGGTAGCAATATTCATCAATATGTCCAAGAGTGTTACTGCCACTATCACCAAATTTATTAGCATCCGCTAATGCGCCGATTCCAAATGAATCCAGTACCATTATGATTACTCTTTTTTGCATGATTATTCCTTTAGTACGCCGAATTATTTAAAACACTATCACGGTTATGTAGTACATTAAGTATATCGCCTAATAAACTAGAAGCTCCAAAGCGGAAACACTCTGCTTTTACCCACTCTGTACCCATAATGCTTTCAGTTAACTCAAGATATTTTGTTGCTTCACTGACTAATTTTATTCCTCCTGCTGCCTTAAAACCGCAATCTAGGCGTCCTGATTGTTTAATCACATTGAGCATAATTTCAGTAGCTTCCAGTGTTGCATTTACGGGAACTTTTCCTGTTGAAGTTTTAATGAAATCAGCACCATTATCTACAGAGATTTGACTAGCCAATTTTATTAATGGCGATGTTTGTAATACACCACTTTCAATAATTACTTTTAAAGTTTTATTTCCACATACTTGCTTAGCTTGAGCAACTATTTGTTCACAAATTTTGCTATTTCCAGCAATTAAAGCTTGATATGGTAATACGATATCAATTTCATCTGCACCTAAATCAAGTGCTTTTTTGGTTTCAGTAATTGCATTAGCTAAGTTATCATTGCCATGTGGAAAATTAGTTACTGTTGCGATTTTGATTGCTAAATTGTGTTTAGTAAAATACTGATGTGCAAGTTGGATAAATTGAGGGTAAATACAAATAGCAGGAACATTGGCAAACTCTGTTTGTGATGTCTGGCATAAATCTAAGATTATTTTATCGTCATCATCAGTGTTTAAGCTGGTTAAATCAATTAACTTTAGAGTTTGTAAAGCACGTAATTTTTGCGTCATAACTGACTCCTTAAAATTGTAAGTTTATAATGTTTTATTTGTTTTTGAGAAAGTTTATGGTATTTTGAGCGATTTTTTAGTATTAATTTGCAAATTGAGGTATCAATTATAGCACTTAAAATAAAATTTTTATGTTGCACATGCACATTACAGATAAAAATATAGTATAATCTAGCTATTAAGATTTAAATTTATATTTTTATGGGATTTGTATGGATATTCAAGCACAATTATCAGTAATTAAAAAAGGTGTTGAAGAACTATTGTTAGAGCATGAATTAATTGAAAAATTAAATAAAAATCAACCGTTGAGAATTAAGGCTGGTTTTGACCCAACTGCACCAGATCTGCATTTAGGTCATACCGTACTTTTAACTAAAATGCGTCAGTTGCAAGATTTAGGTCATCATATTATGTTTTTAATTGGTGATTTTACTGGTTTAATTGGCGATCCAACAGGTAAAAATGCTACACGTCCACCATTAACAGCAGAACAAGTTAAGCAAAATGCTGAAACTTATACGCGTCAAGTGTTTAAAATTCTGGATCCTCAAAAAACCGAAATTTGTTTTAATTCTGCATGGTTGGCTAAATTGGGTGCTGATGGTATGTTGAAATTAGCCGCCAGTCAGACAGTTGCGCGAATGTTGGAACGTGATGATTTTGCAAAACGTTTTAAAAATAATCAATCAATTTCAATTCATGAATTTATGTATCCATTATTACAGGGTTATGATTCAGTTGCTATGCAAGCAGATATAGAATTAGGTGGCACTGATCAAAAATTTAATTTATTAATGGGACGCGAATTACAGAAACAACATGGTCAGACTCCCCAAGTCGTGCTAATGATGCCATTACTTGAAGGTTTAGATGGCGTAAATAAAATGTCTAAATCATTGGGTAATTACATCGGTATTGCCGAACCAGCCACAGAAATCTTTGGTAAGGTTATGAGTATTTCTGATAGTCTAATGTGGCGTTATTTTGATTTAGTTTCACTGAAAACAACCAAAGAAATTGCG
>JBDLTW010000188.1:0-2716 GCA_039805605.1 Pseudomonadota bacterium | reverse complement strand
AGTTTAACAACTAGACTATTTTTAGAATCTGATAATTTACAAATTGAAAGCGGTAATTTAATTGATCTTGAGCATAAAATCAATTTTAGTGGCACCAGTTTTTGCTTAAGTTGCAATAAAGAAAGTGCTAATGTAGTATTAAAAATTAATGCAGAAATTAATAACTTAGGTCATTTGTTAGAAGAACTTGATTTAGGTAAGATTATCGATCATGGCAGGGGTGAAGCAAAATCTGAACTAAGTTGGCAAGGTGGATTAGCTGATTTTAATTTATTACATATCCACGGTTTAATCGAAGGACATTTTTCTTCAGGTAAATTTCTAAAAGTAAACCCTGGTATTTTAGGTGGTTTAATGAGTATTATTAATTTACAAGGTTTGTTTGAGCTAAGTTTTGGTGATATTAATGATATTTTTAAAACTGGATTTTTCTTTACTGATTTAGATTTTAAAACTGAAGTTAACTACTCTGAAGTGATTTTAAAACATTTATATTTATCTGGTCCAATGGCTGTTGTTACTAGTAATGGTAAGGCTAATTTTGCAGATAATAGCCTTGATGCATATTTATCAGTAAGCCCCAAATTAGGTATTGCTGTTGCTTTAACTGCTGGAGTTGCTACTCTAAATCCATTTATTGGATTAGCCGTATATTTAGGTGAACTAGCCAGTGGTCAAATGCAAAATAAATTATTTGCATTTGGCTATCATGTTGCAGGTAACTTAAAACACCCACAGGTAACTAAAGTAGAAGTTAGTAAACAATTCATCCGCAATATCCATAATTTAGTTGGGAGTGAAAAATAATATCAATATTAAAAGAACAACTAATCACACTTAAATGATTAATTGCTCTCAAACTTTTAATCATTGATGTACATCTAAATCATTAATTAAATTTTGCGTAAATACATAAAGTTTATCATTAATTGTTACCGCAGCATTTAATGAATTCTGATAAGTTTGTAGTCCTGTAATATTACTACTGTTGGTATTATTATCATTTAGGTCACCCCAATTATAAAATTCACCTGACAAAGCATATCTATAAACAATTAATTTATCAGCTGAATGGTTTTTGACAAAAAACAACACACCTTTATCACCAATATTACTAGCAAATTGAAGGTCTTCTAGTGGGAATGGCGTTTTCAAGTTATAAGATTGCATTTGATGAAGTGAATTATTATATCCTAATAATTGCTTAGATTTTGTTAAAACTACATACATATGATGTGATCCAGAATACCAAATTAATTGAGGCTCCTCACCTTCGCCTAACGTAAAATTAGGGAACAGCTCGTTTAGACTATCATAGTTAGCAATAATTTTATGGCTACTTAATTTATATGCTACAATTTTAGCTTTAGAATTCATTAAGTAGATAATACTATTATTTTCATTTGTAAACATCAAATTATAATTATTGGTATTGCGAATAAATTTGCTTAACTCAGGAAAAGTGTTGTCATTTATAGGACGAGGATAACCACGATCTACATCCATAAGAGGAATATCTATACGAAAATATATTGAGTTATTTGAAGAAGATGGCAATATAGTATGGCGTTCAGGTGAGCTATTTAATGGATAACCCTTCAATAAAATGCCATGGGAAATTTTTTGATAATTTCCATCAGTTAAATAATTTAGTATGGTAGCTACTGGCGAATCATTTCCTACTACTGCAGTATTGATCTCCATTTGTCCACTTTTACTACAAAACTCAGCATCTTTACTTAAACAATCATTATAAACAACAAAAGTTTGTGTATCACGCCAATTATCAATAGTACCAACTTTATTACCATGTTGATTACCATGACCTCCATGATCAGTCAATATGATAACTAACCACTCTTTTCCATTTTTACGGCTTTGCTCGATCTTATAAAAAATTTGCGATAAATATTTAACCAGAACTCGCGTATATGCTTTTCCATAATTGCTATCAGGATCAGAGCTCCAATGATGAGCATGCCCAGTATGGTCAGGATTATCAAAATGCGTCCAAATCATCGTGGGATTCTTGACTTGATCAATATTTTTAATCACATCTGCAGTAATTTTATCGGCTGATTTCCATATTGATGTAGTGCCATACTTACGAATTACTTTACTATTTATATATTTTTTCCCCTCAATCTTTATAGGAATTTCAGCTATCTTACCCCAATGCCAATCATGAAACATAAACGTATTACTTTGTTCTTCATGCAAATAATTAAACCACGTAAATATAGTTGGCCAATTTTCATTATAATATGGAATATCACCATTTTTAACAACCTTGGTAACATTTCCATAAGCTCCAGTAAACAGAGTCGTCCAATTAGGATCAGATTTTACTTGCTGTTGACTATGATCCCAATCTCTACCTCCTGAATAAACATGAAAATCTGCTACTGAATTATTAAAAAAATTTAGGGTATTCTGTACATCTTTTGATTGTGGATCAATTGCTAAAACATTTAATATGTTTTGTAAGGTATCAGCACGAGCGCCATCAATCCCTAGTACCAAAATATTACTATTACTACGTTGTGGGGAGATTAAAGATGTTCCCCGAGTTTTTGATGTGTCCTCAAAATCATTTGAGTTTGTAGCATAAGAACTATGAATTAATCCAATACTACTAATAAAAGTTAAGATGATGTAATTACTAATTCGCTTTATCATGATAATCTCCCTCAAAGTTACACCAATTACTGCTATT
>JBDLTW010000187.1:0-16924 GCA_039805605.1 Pseudomonadota bacterium | reverse complement strand
TTCCATTTAAGAAACTTCAATTTGTCAATCAAGATAATTTAAAATATTGTGTATTTGCTCGTAGCAATGGCAATAGTTATGATTTACTCACCGAATTTGCCGTAAAACAATATAGCAAAATTAGCTTTTAATTGGTTAGTTATATAAATATAAAGCAACTAGCCAATTATAAAAGAATTTTTACTAATAAGTACGAGCAATATAATGTAAATGCCTAGGTAAATTATTTATAACTACTTGATCACACGATATTTTGTCCAAATTAGTCAAGTTATCTATTGAATCTGGTAAACAAGTTAATTGATTTTGGTGGCACCGTAATTCTTGCAAGTTAGTTAAGTTATCTACAAAATTAGATAAGCTGGTTAACTGATTCCAACTACAAAAAAACTTTTGCAAATTAATCAAATTACCAAACGAATTAGGTAATACGGTTAATTGATTAATTGAACAATCAAACTTTTGCAAATTAATCAAATTACCAAACGAATTAGGTAATACGGTTAACTGATTGATTGAACAATCAAATTTTCGCAAATTAATCAAGTTACCAATTGAATCTAATAAGCTGGTCAATTGATTATCACAACAATTAAATTCTTGCAAATTAATCAAGTTAACAAGCGAATCTGGCAAACTAAATAATGAATTTTCACTACAAGATAATTTTTGTAAATTAGTTAAATTACCAAGTAAGTCAGGTAAATAAGTTAATTCATTTTTACTACAATCAAATTCTTGTAAATTACTTAAACTACAAATCCAATCAGGTAAATCAACTAATAAATTTTCGCTACAATCTAATTTGTGTAAATTAATTAATTTACTAATTGTTTGTGGTAATTTGGTTAACTGGTTACGACTACAATTTAGTTCTTGTAAATTAATTAAGTAACCAATTGCTTTAGGTAAGTATCTAAGTTCAGCCCAATGCAAATTCAACACGGTTAAAGATAATAACTCCTGTTTATCACGAGGGAATACATCTTCATCTATTTCAAACCGATCTGCCCATGTAATTAATTCCTCAAACCAACTACCATCATCTATTAATTCATCTTGAGCAATTGATTTACAATGATCAACATCATTAATTAAAGTATCCATTAAATTTCCTCCATTATTAATCAATCCAATATTATAACTAATCTGAAAACTGCTAGTAATATTTTTGCTTAATTGTTGATCTTTATTAATTTTATCCAATAAAATATCAGATAGTCGCAAAGATTTTTTGCATAAATTGTCAACATAACTAATAAACGAAAACCAAGTAATTAGGAAAATGGACTTGTGATTGTGGTTCAGAATATGACCGTGATATAAATGCAACTAGAAATATACATACCATTAGACTAGCGGAAATTAACGCTTAGGGAGTTTCCTCTATCGGGGTTAAATGTAGTAAATACAATCAACTAGATATGGAACATTGAACTAGGAATCCTCGCCCTTTAGGGCGGGGAGGATGTCAAAATACCGATAATGCTAACTATTTTTAGTTAACACTAATATTAGCTGACCAGTTATTATTGTTTATAACTGCACGACAATTACCAAATGCTGACTCAATTACACTATTATGCTGGAGATCATTATTTATTTGTAACTCTGTATTACAAAGCATCTGCTTATTTTTATCTTGGATACTCACTCTATATGTACATATTTTACCTTTATGTGTATTACGAATATAATCTGTAATCTCATATTTTGGTAAAACATCATGCCATTTTTTAGTATTAACATTACTAGAGCAATGACCTTTAATGCGTTCAAATTTTACATAACTTACTTCTGGTCTGTTGTTATAAAATTTGACTTGTGCATATTGGTTGTCTTTATTAGATACTGTGACATAAAGTGACATATCATCATTCCTTGAATGAGCTGAGCAAGTCATACCTAAGCCACATTTTGAGGGCGGAGAATCATGTGAGGCTACATGATTACTTCTCATTCCATTGGCAGGGTTCTGCAACTGTTTAACACTAAAACGCTCGTCTAATATAACTTTTCCACCATTTATATTAGCTACATCAATAAACCCCAATAATCTGAAATAACAATTTCGGGTACTCCTATATTTTTTGTGAGCAATCCAAAATTTATACTTCAAACCAGGTTGAACTATTGCAACTTCCTTATTAAAGCCATTTGCACATGCACTACTATTAGTATTGCGTTCTAGAAATAGGTAGATCGGTGCTCCAGTTTTATTTGCTATATGAACGCCCAAGTAGTCATGATAATTAGCTGAACTCGTTGAACTCGCAATATTAATAAAACCTGTTGTACCTAAAACGACTAATAAAAATTTTTTCATTTCAATCTCCTTCTAAATGAATAGATCTATTAACTAACATGAATTGGGATCAGCTAGATAATTTATTTTTGCTCTCATTCAACATAATATTAGCTGACCATTTATTATTACTTATAACTGAATTGCAATCACCAACTGCTGACTGGATTATGCTATTATTCTTGTTGCTATTGCCTATGTCTAAATCTGTATTACAAAGCATCTGCTTATTTTTATCCTGAATACTTACTCTATAGGTACATATTTTACGTTTATTTGTATTGCTAATATAACCTATGCTATCATCTCCAGGTGCCACCTTAATCCATGGGCTATCCGTAACATAGTTAGAACATGGACCTTTAATATGATCAAATTTTACATAAGTAACTTCTGGTCTGCTGTTATGAAATATGACATGCGCATATTGGTTGTCTTTATTAGACACTGTGATATAGAGTGTTCGATTATTCTTCAAACTAGCAAAGCAAGTCATTCCTAATCCACATTTTGTCGGTGGAAAATCATATGATTGTATAATTGCTTTATTTGCAGAATTATAAGAATTATACTTCTGTTCAATAGCAAAATGCTGTTCTAGTACAATCGTTGACTCAGAAGCTACTTCAGCAGTATCCCCCAATAATCTGAAATGACAAATTTCGGGATCATATAGTTTGTGAGAAATCACAAATTTATTAGTCCCATCTGTCTTAACTTTTTTAACTTTAGAAAAGTCGCCTGTACATGAACTACTATTATCATTAGATTCAAGAAATAGGTTTATTGGTTTTGGTGTTCGATTAATAACACGGATACTTACACGGTTATTAGCAACAGCATTATTAATAAAAATTGTTGTACCTAAAACCAATAATAAAATTTTTTTCATTTTAATCTCCATTACAAATAAACTACGTATTTATTAATCACTGATTTGGATAAGTGACAATGAAATTTATATATAGATAAGCAACGCAACACAATAATTTAATTGTTTCCAAGTAATTAAAAATGGAGCGTACCTAATTATACACTAAAATGAATTAATTTGTAAAAATTATATTTAAATCAGTATGTTATATGTGCAATAATGTGCTAATTTGTGACATATAGACTAACTATATATCAACTATTGAAATGATTACAACAAAATGTCAATAAACTTTTAAAATTTGCTACTATTTTTTCTTTTGATACGAGTGAAGGACAAACTGCACTAATTGGCAATATTCATGATGAAATTAATATTTGCTCTAAAATAATTGAGTATCGGCTATGGCTAAATCCTGTATAATATCGAGATAAATAATTTTTTATGGAGTTGTTGAATAGATGAAAAAAAGCGCTTTATTAGTAATTTTAGATGGTTTTGGTTTACGCCATAACGATGATTTTAATGCTGTGGCACAAGCTTCAAAACCTAATTTAACTAATTATATGCATAATTATGCCAGTGGTGCAATTAACGCATCTGAACAAGCAGTTGGATTACCTAAAGGACAATTTGGCAATTCAGAAGTTGGTCATCTAAATTTAGGTGCGGGACGAATAGTGCGTCAAGATATTACCAAAATTGATTATGCTATTGAAACTGGCGAGTTTAATCACAATGAGGCATTAAATACGGCTTTAAATGCTACTAGCACGAATACCGTACATATTATGGGCTTATTATCTGATGGCGGGGTTCATGCACATACACAACATATTTATCAATTAATCAAACTAGCAGCTGAAAATTCAACAATTAAACATATTTGGCTACATGCTTTTTTAGATGGGCGTGATACACCACCGCAAAGTGCAGAAAAATATTTACTTGAATTAGAGCAAGTATTACAGCAATATCCTCAAGCTAAATTAGCTACGATTAGTGGGCGTTATTATGCTATGGATCGTGATAAACGTTGGGATAGAATTGAATTAGCATATCAAACACTAGTAAATGCTAAATCCACGCAAGTTTATACTAATCAATTTGTAGCATTACAAGAAGCTTACGCAAATAATATTTATGATGAATTTGTAGTACCTAGTAGTTTTAATAATTATTCAGGTATGCATGATGGTGATAGTGTAATTTTTGCTAATTTTCGCTCGGATCGCGCTATACAATTAAGTCAAGCTTTAATTGATCCCAATTTTAATGGATTTAGTCGGCAATTAATTAATTTAGCTAGTTATGTAACTATGACACGCTATACCACCAGCTTAGATTGCTTAATTGCTTTTCCTCCTGTTGCGATTAAAAATACTTTGGGTGAATATATTAGTAACTTGGGGCTAAAACAACTGCGTATCGCTGAAACGGAAAAATATCCGCATGTAACTTATTTCTTTAATGGTGGTGAACAACAACCATTTACCAATGAAACCAGAATTTTAATTAATTCACCCAAAGAAGTTGCAACTTATGATTTAAAACCAGAAATGAGTTTACCGCAAGTTGCTGATGAATTAATTAAAGCAATAAATTCTCAAGAGTATGATTTAATTATTGCCAATTTTGCCAATGGTGATATGGTTGGACACACAGGAAATTATGCGGCTAGTATTAAAGCAGTTGAGGCTTTAGATTTATATTTAGGCAAGGTAGTCGAAGCAATGCAACAACAAAATGGTGAAGTTTTAATTGTTGCCGATCATGGTAATTGCGAAGAAATGTTTGACTATACTGCCAAGCAACCACATACTCAACATACCACTAATTTAGTTCCATGTATTTATATTGGTAAAGCTGCGACTATTCGTCAAGGTGGTTCATTGCAAGATGTTGCGCCGACTTTACTAGCAATGTTAAGCTTAAACCAACCTCAAGAAATGACGGGTACTTCATTAATTGACTGGACAAATTAATTTAGTTAATTAGTGATACTAATCTCAACCCCCAATAAAATGGGGGTAACTAATTTCAATTTATTTAATTTTACCTTAAATAATAATTTTTGGGAATAATATCTATGCATAATTCGCCAGTTTTTCAACAATTGCACAATACACTTAAACAACGCTTAATGTTTATGGATGGTGCAATGGGGACAATGATCCAAAACTATAAGCTAAGCGAAGCAGATTTTCGTGGTAGTCGCTTTAAAAATCATAATTGTGATCTAAAGGGTAATAATGATCTTTTAGTTTTAACCCAACCTGATTTAATTAAACAAATCCATCTTGAATATTTAAATGCTGGTAGTGACATTATTGAAACTAATACCTTTTCAGCTAATCAAATTTCACAAAAAGATTATCAATTAGAGCATTTGGTAGATGAACTAAATATAGCAGCAGTAAAATTAGCTCGTGAAGCCTGTGATGAATTAATGCAAGATGATCCTAAGCGTAAATGTTATGTAGCTGGGGCAATTGGACCAACTAACGTAACTTTATCTATTTCTCCTGATGTAAATCGACCAGAATTTCGCACCCATAGCTTTGCCCAATTACAAGCGGTTTATTATCAACAAGTAAAAGCTTTAGTTAGTGCTGGAGTGGATATTTTACTACCTGAAACTTCATTTGATACCCTAAATATGAAAGCTTGTTTAGCGGCGATTAATCAAGTTGAGCAAGAAACCAATACTCGTTATCCTGTAATTATTTCAGTAACTATTACTGATTTATCGGGAAGAACTTTATCAGGGCAAACCATTGACGCATTTTGGTATTCTATAGCCCATGCTAAACCATTAGCTGTCGGTATTAATTGTGCCTTAGGTGCTAAGGAAATGGCACCTTATTTAGCGCAATTAGCCAAAATTAGCGATTGTTATATTAGTTGTTATCCCAATGCTGGTTTACCTAATCCGCTCTCGATAACTGGTTATGATGAAACCGCTTCCATGACTGCTGAATTTATTTATCAAATTGCTAAACATGCCAGTTTAAATATTATCGGTGGTTGTTGTGGCACTACACCTGAGCATATTCATGCTATTGTTAGTAAATGCGCTGATTTAACTCCTCACTCACCTAATTTAGCTAATTTTGCTAGTTGTTTAGCAGGACTAGAGCCATTACTAATTGATAATATTCATAATCCGCAATTTTATATGGTTGGGGAACGTACTAACGTTGCTGGATCACCAAAATTTGCACGTTTAATCCGTGAAGAAAATTTTGCCGAAGCCTTGGAAATTGCTAAACAACAAGTTAATAATGGTGCTAATATTATTGATATTAATTTTGATGATGGAATGTTAGATGCAGTAGCTTGTATGCAAAAATTTCTTAATTTAGTTGCCAGTGAACCCGAAATTAGCCGAGTGCCAATTATGATCGATTCATCTAAATTTGAGGTAATTGAGGCAGGATTACAGTGTGTTCAAGGTAAAGCAATTGTTAATTCAATTTCCTTAAAAGAAGGTGAAGCTGAATTTTTACGCCAAGCCTCAATTATTCAACGCTATGGAGCCGCGGTAGTAGTAATGGCATTTGATGAGACAGGACAAGCTACCAGCAAAGAGCATAAAGTAGCTATTTCACAACGTGCTTATAATTTATTAATTAAGCAGTTAAATTTTAATCCAGCAGATATTATTTTTGATGTTAATATTTTAACCATTGCTACTGGAATTGATGAACATAATGATTATGCAATTAACTTTATTGAAGCAGTGCGCGAAATTAAGCAACTATGTCCACAAGCTTTAACTTCAGGTGGCGTATCTAATTTATCTTTTTCTTTTCGAGGCAATAATCCAGTTCGTGAGGCGATGCATGCGGTATTTCTCTATCATGCAATTCAAGCTGGTCTAGATATGGGGATTGTTAATGCTGGAATGTTAAGTATTTATGATGAAATTGACTTAAAATTACGTAATGCTTGTGAGCGAGTAATTTTTAATCAAGACCCACAAGCCACAGAAGATTTATTGGATTTAGCTGAAGAATATAAGGGACAAGTTGCTAGTGCTGAACAAGTTGATGCTTGGCGTAATCTGCCTTTAGAAGAGCGTTTAACTCATGCGTTAATTAAAGGTATTGAAACATATATTGAAGAAGATACTGCTGAAGCTTTAGTCAAATATCAAACTCCATTACAAGTTATTGAACAACCGCTAATGAATGGCATGAAAATAGTTGGGCAATTATTTGGTCAAGGTAAAATGTTTTTACCTCAAGTAGTAAAATCCGCTCGAGTGATGAAACGTGCCGTTGCTTATCTTGAACCATTTATGAATGAAATCGCTAAACAATCCAATACTAACCAAGCTAATCCCGTGGTAATTATGGCGACCGTAAAAGGTGATGTTCATGATATTGGTAAAAATATTGTGAGTTTAGTTTTGCGTTGTAATGGCTATGAAGTAATTGATTTAGGGGTAATGGTTAATTGTCAAACTATTATAGAGGCGGCAATTAAACATAATGCTAGTTTTATTGGCATGAGTGGATTAATTACCCCATCATTAGATGAGATGATTTATAATGTGCAACAATTTGAACAACAAGGTTTAAGCATTCCTGTATTAATTGGTGGAGCAACTACCTCTAAATTACATACTGCGGTCAAGATTATGCACCATTATTCTGCACCAATTGTCCATGTTAATGATGCTTCTTTAGTTGCTGAAGTCTGTAGTAAATTAAATAATCCATTACTTGCTAAGGAATATAATCAAGATGTCCGCCAACAGTATGCTAAATTACGGGATGATCATTATTTATTACAACGTAAAGCTGAATTAACTCCATTTACCCAAGCACAAAATAAAAAATTTACTTGCGATTGGCAGAATATCGATCTTGCTCGACCACAACAATGTGGCGTATTTGCGCTAAATCTTGAATTAAGTGAAATTGCTAATTATATTGATTGGTCGCCATTGTTTTGGGCATGGGGCTTTAAAGGAATGTATCCAAAAATTTTGGATAATTTACAATATGGGCATGAATGTCAAAAAATTTATGCTGATGCGCAAATTATGTTGCAACAAATTATTCAGGATAAATTATTTACGCCATGCGCCGTAGTCGGTTGGTGGGAAGCGTATAGTGATAATGAAGACGTTATTTTAACTGATGCACAAGGTAATTTTATTGAGCGCTTAGCATTTTTACGGCAACAAAATGATAAGCAAATTAATTATTGTTTAGCGGATTATATCGCACCACATTCTAGTCAAGTTAAGGATTATTTAGGTGCATTTGTGGTAACTATTCATGAGGTTGAAAACCTAGCTAAACACTATGAGCAACAAGGTGATGATTATCATGCCATTATGGCTAAGGTGTTAGGAGATCGTTTGGTTGAAGGATTAGCCGAATGTGTACATAAAAAAATGCGTGATTATTGCGGTTATGGTCAAGCTGAAAATTTAAGCATAGAAGATTTAATTTATGAACGCTATCGTGGTATTCGTCCAGCACCTGGTTATCCTGCTTGTCCTGAACATAGTGAAAAAGCTAAATTATGGCAATTATTGAATGCACAACAATATACGGGAGCTAGTTTAACCGATAATTACGCTATGTATCCCGCAAGTAGTGTTTCAGGATATTATTTTAATCATCCACAAGCTAAATATTTTGCACTTGGTAAAATTAATCAAGATCAAGTAATTGATTATGCTCAACGTAAAAATATTAGTTTAAGCGAGGCTGAACGCTGGTTAGCACCAAATTTAGGCTATTAGTAAATTTTTATGGCGAAGTTTAAACTTCGCCATGCTTTAATTCAATTGATTACCCTGTAAATATTCAAAACATTTCCCCACAAAATAATGGAATAAATTATTATGCTCACAAAATTCTTTGCAGGAACGTTCGGGATGACCTTGCATTCCCAATATAAATTGTTGTGGATTAGTTCCCTCTATAATTTCTACCAAACCATCATGTGCAAAACCCGTTGCGGCTAAATTAGTCCCTAAATGTTTAATTCCTTGATGATGAATTGAACAGGTAATAAATTTATTACAAGCAAATACACGCTCAGCTAGAGAATTAGCTTGAAGAATAACTTCATGGTTTGGCACTAATTCATTGGCTAAAGTAGTATGTAGAATTTCACGAAGTGGAATTTCTTGATATAAACTACCGCCTTCAGCAACATTAATTAATTGATAACCACGACAAATTCCCAATATAGGTAAACCTAAACGTTTAGCAATCTTATATAATTCAATCTCAAATTTATCACGTTGCGGATTTGGTTTATCGCGCAATGGTCGATTATATGGACTACCAGAACCATAAATATCATGTTTATATTCAACATGACAGGTTTCACCATAAAATTGTGGATCAATATCTTGTCCACCAATTAATAAAATTCCATCTAATCGTCCAATAAATGCTTCAATATCATTTGGATCAATCCGACTATTGATTATTAGTGGAATACCACCATGCTCGACAATTGCATTAATATAATTATAGCGAATAAAAATAAAATCATCTTCTTGGTTAGATAAAGCACGAATACTATCAATGTTTGAAGTAATTCCAATAACTGGTTTACGCATAGTTATTTTTCCTATCTAAATTCACGAATAACCTCAAGTACATTTTCAACATCATTCATTAAGAAAAAATGTACACATGGAGCACCAGCATCAATTAACTCACGAACTTGACGTTTAGCCCAATTTATGCCAATTTGCGGTGCATTAGTTGGATTGGCTAATAACTCAACTACTAATTCATGAGGTAAATCAATATGAAATAAACGTGGTAAGCTATTAATTTGATTAACTGATTTAATAATTTTAATTCCGGGGATGATCGGTACTGTAATTCCAGCCTGACGACATTGAGTAACAAAGTTAAAATATTTCTGATTATCAAAAAACATTTGCGTAATAATATACTCAGCTCCAGCCATAACTTTCTGTTTTAAATACTCGATATTTAACGCCATATTAGCCGCTTCAAAATGTTTTTCAGGATATCCTGCCACACCAACACAAAAATTTAATGCTGGATATTCTGTATCACCTAAAAATATTCCTTGACGCATACGATTAACCTGACGAACTAAATCACCAGCATGATTATTAACGCTCTCATAATCATTAATTTTACGATTATAATTGAGATTATCACCTTTTAGTACTAAAATATTATCAATTCCCAAATAGTTTAGCTCAATTAAACCATCTTCAGTTTCTTGTTGTGAAAAACCTTGACATAAAACATGTGCTACAGCATCTAAGCCAAATTTATTTTGAATAACTCCGCAAATACCTAAAGTACCAGGGCGTTTTTTATGTACTCGGCGCGAAATAGTCCCATCACTATTTTCAACATATAATAAACTTGAAGCATGAGTAGTTACATTAATCCATTGTGGATTGAAGGGCATCAGTTGTTCAATTAATCGAGTAATTTGAGTAATATTAGTAGTGCCACGCAATGGAGGAACAATTTCATAACTAAAACGTGGATAGTTATTAGTCGTTGCTTGTTGGAGATGTTCAGTTACATGCATAATTATTTACTTCCGCTTAAAGTTTATCGCAAAAGCCAATTGCACTAATAAATAAGCAATTAAACCACTTGCAATTACATCAACTGGCCAATGCCAACCAGTACAAATTCGTGCTAAAGCACTAAAAATTACCATTAAAACCATCAAAAACTGTAAACCTAATTTATCTTTAAAAAAGAGTCGACTTAAAGCAAACGCAAATATTGCCATATTACCTGCATGACCAGATGGAAAAGACTGATAAGCTGATTTAGTAGCATTTTCAAAATGATTTAACCAATAAAATTGATCAGCTGCTAAAACTACATAAGGACGCGCCTCAGCACAAGCAAGTTTTAAACCAGCAAAAATTAGATAGTAACTAATGATTAATAGCAACACGTTAACTAAATATTCACGGCGACGCCACAAGACTAATAGTAGCAATAAACTAGCTAAAATAAAGTATCTTGAATAGGCAATAAAATTAAAGAACTCCCAAAATTGATCTGGTAGTAAATTATGTGCATGATTGATCGTTAAAAATAGACTTTGATTATAGCCACCTTGATGAATAATAATTAAACCAATTAAACTTAGAATAAAAATTACCCAATTATAATTTAAACATTTTTTTAACATTGTGCTTTTCCTTGTAACCTAACAAAATTTAAACCAGATAATAACCATAACTAATTCGTTCTAAACCAGCGTAATCAGTTAATGTTTGAATGCACTTAAAACCATTATTAGTTAGTAATTGCCGAACAGCCGCACCTTGATTATAGCCATGTTCAAGTATAAGAATACCATTAGCTATTAAATAATTTGGTGCTTGGTGGATAATTTGCCTTAAACAAGCTAAACCATCAGCAAAATCAGTCAGTGCGCTAATTGGCTCATAACTTAAATTAGCTAAATGCTGATCATTTGCTTCAATATAAGGCGGGTTGCTTACAATTATGGAATATTTACTATTTTGGCTTAGTTCACTATACCAATCACTAAATTTTAATTCCAGTTTAGCTTGTAAATTACTAGCATTAATTTTAGCGATAGCTAATGCTTCAGTTGATTTATCTACGGCACAAATGCTCAAATCAACTCGTTCTAAAGCTAAGCTAATAGCAATACAACCACTACCAGTACCTAATTCTAAAATTTGAGCATTTTGTGGTGCTAAATTTAAAACTTGTTCAACTAATAATTCCGTTTCTGGACGAGGAATAAGCACCGCATCTGTAACTTTAAATTGGCGCGAATAAAATTCTTTACTCCCAATAATATATGCAATCGGTTCACCAGCTTGAGCCCGTTTTAACCATTCTTGATATTGATTTAATTGAGTGACGCTTAAACAAAAATCATCATGAGTAATTAATTGCGTTGGCGTAAATCCCGTAATAGTGCTTAATAATACTCGTTTATCTAAACGGCTTAAATTATCTTGTTGCAATAATAATTGCTGGATAGTTATTTTCATTGACAAAATACCAGATCCTCACAATTAATTAACTGATATTCACTCTTACATTCATTGCACTTAGCTAAGTTATTATTGATGGTTAATTTTATCCCACATTGACACATCCAACCAATTTGCCGAGCAGGAACTCCTACCATTAACGCATAAGGTTTAACCGAAGTATTAACTACACAACCTGCACCAATAAAAGCATATTCACCAATAGTTACCCCACAAACAATTGTTGCATTAGCTCCAATAGTTGCACCACGTTTAACTAAAGTTCGGCGATACTCATGTTTGCGGACAACCTGACTCCTTGGGTTAAATACATTAGTAAAAACCATTGATGGACCACAAAATACATCATCTTCTAAAGTTACTGCATCATAAACTGAAACATTATTTTGAATTTTAACATTATTACCAATTAGCACATCATTACCAACAAAGACATTTTGCCCTAGTGAGCAATTATTACCAATCTGAGCACCAGCACATACATGGCTAAAATGCCAAATTTTAGTTTGCTGACCAATTTGTGCTCCGTCATCAATAATAGCACTAGCATGGGCTTGATAAGTCATTTAATCTAATTCCTTGTAAAATCTAATCGCCATTAACGATATTGTAAAATAAAAAAACCAATTGAAATATACATAAAAATTACCGCTAAAAGCACAAATATATGCCATACCATATGTGAATATTTAAATTTGCTTAATGCATAAAATATTGCACCAATTGTATAAATTAAACCACTAGCGACAAAAAATATCACTCCTAAAGTAGGTAATTTGGCAATAATTTGTGGCAATAAGATTAGCGATGCCCAGCCCATTAAAACATATACCAAAGTGCTAATTTTTTTATAGCGTCCTGCATACAAGGCTTTAAACACAATTCCAATGATTGCTAAAACCCATAACCCAGCATAAATACTATAAGCCAATTTAGTATTCAATAAGCTAAATACATATGGCGTATACGATCCCAAAATTAACACAAAAATTGCAATATGATCCATGCGTTTTAATACATCACGAGCGATATGATTAACCATTGAATGATAAATAGTACTCATCGTAAACATAAATAAAATACTTATACCATAAAAAATAAAAGCTATTCCATCTACATTATTGCCATACCGCCCTGCAATCCACGCTAAGCTAATTAATAAGCCAAGGCTCATGGCTGCACCAACACAATGAGTAACTGCATTACCAATATCTTCACCTAAACTATAGGGAAATAACCGAGCTAATTGTTCTGTTGAATATTTACTTGATTTACTCGACCGTCCATAATTTTGCATCATAATTAATTTTTCCATTAACAATTTTCATATAATTTACCACGTGGTAAATTTGGTTGAGTTTTAAAGCGTTTATGTAGCCATAAATACTGACTAGGGTGGTTTAAAATCATTTGTTCAATATAGCGGTTCATATAGCTAACATCTGCTTCTAAATCACCACTGGGATAATTTTCCCAACTAGGTAACAATTCGATCACATAATGATTACCCTCACGATAAGTCGTCATAGGAATAATAGCAGCGTCAGTTAACTGAACAAGTTTAGGTAAAGTCGCTAACGTTGCACAATGTGGATGAGCAAAAAAAGGCACATATACTGAATTTTTCTCATCCATATCTTGATCAGGCAAATAATAAAAAGGGATAAATGTTTGTTTCATTTTCCGTACAATCGTTCGTAAACCTTCTTGGCGTGAAAAAATTTCACCTCCCTGATCAAAAATAAATCTTAAACGAGCTTGTTTAATTTTTTCAGTTAAATACTCATTACGTTGTTGAGCATAGACACTATAACCAGGCGTTTCTAATGTTAAACGATTAGCCCCCAAATCCAAGCCTAACATATGTGGAGCTAATAACACTACCGCACGTTTACCGCGTAAGGCATTATAATGCTCTAAACCACGTAATTTAATTAGTCGCTGTAATTTTTCTCGACTAGCAAAAAACATCAGACCATAAGCTAATCCTGAACAAAATAACTCTTTAAAATGTTCACGGATTAATTGTTGACGTTGTTGTTCACTCCACTGTGGGAAACATAAGCGCAAATTAACCAAGCCTATATTACGCCGTTTACGTAATAAATAATAACTAAGTGTTCCAAGTATACTACCCAAGCAATTTAAAATTGGTAGTGGTATCCATGTCAAACACCATAATAAGCCTAAGCCTAATTGTATTGGTAAATTTTTAAATTGTTTTAACATTTGCTTTTAAACTCCTGTGGTTTAGGCTTTGCACCATTAACATCACGAAATCGATCATATGACCAATAATATTGTTCGGGAGCTTCTACAATAATTTTTTCAATTTCATGATAAAGTTCTTGCATAATCTGTTGAATATCGCTTGAACTTGGATTAAACGGAATACATTTTACTATAAAACCATGTTTTGTACGCATAGATTGTACAATTATGGGAATAATATTCGGCATCTGACAAATCTTAGCACTCAATGAGGTAGCATAAACATCTTGACCAAAAAATTTAACCCATTCACCGTCACCACCAGAAGCAACATTATCGGGTAAGATACCAATTGTTTGTCCAGATTTAATATGCTTCATTAATTGTAATACGCCCTTACGATTAGTTGGCACTGGAGTAATATTGATTTCACTGCGTCCGTGATAAATAATTTCCTCGATTATCGGATCTTTGGCGGGTTTGTATAAAATTTGCAGGTTCATCGGTAAATGATAAGCAAAATATTTGACCGCTAATTCAAAATTACCAATATGTGGAGTTAAAAAAACAATTTGTTTACCTTGACTAAGTAAATTCTTAACATGATTAAAACTTTCATCAGTCTGAAATAGTTTACTAATTCGTTGCGGATCTTTTTGCCAAGCAATTAATGCTGACTCTGCTAAAGTCATACCCAAAGCTTTGGCAGTATCTTTCGTCATTTGCGCAACATTATCAGGATTTGCTAATCCCGTAATTAATAAATTATGTGGTAAGCGTTTAGCTGATTTATTTGACAAGCGTAAAGCAATTAAACCGATGATTGCCCCTAAACTACGAATAGCCCCTAATGGAAGCTTAGATAAAATTTTTAATAAACTTTGAAATAAGATTTTTTTCATAAAATTAATTGGTCTTTCACCATTAAACAAGCAAAATTATTGACCTCAACTCCACACTAAAGAGCGAAGTTTTACGACAAATGGAATAACACGAGATTTTAGCATATTCTACAATTATTATTAATGCAAATTCATTTTAATTTTCAAATTTAGGCTAATAATATGATATAATTAACTAGCTATTCACTTAGTTAATATACATATTAACTAAGTATTTTTTAACTCCTTTACTTTGAAGGGATTTATGGTATGCGCAAATTAGGTTTTGGTAATCAATGTTTATTAGCATTGGTTTTAGGTTTAACTGCAGGTCATTTTCTGCCACAAAATATTGTTGATATGATTACACCATTTGGTGATGCCTTTCTTAAATTACTCAAATTAATTATAGTTCCACTTACTTTTTCAACTATAGTTGCAAGTTTTTCTAAATTGGATGATATACAATTAGTTAAACGCCTTGGTAGTCGTACATTAATTTGGTTTATGCTCACTGCTGTTATTGCTGCCACAATTGGTATTGTGATCGGTAAATTAATTGACCCTGGTTTAGGCTTAAGTTTAGCTGATGCCAACCAAGATTACCAAGCTCGTACTATCCCAAGTATTAGTCATACTTTTTTAGATATGTTACCAGGTAATTTAATTGGGCAAATTGCTGAAGGCAAGGTTATACCAGTGATTATTTTTGCGATTTTCTTTGGTTTAGCTTTAACCTCAATTGGTGAAAATGGCACTACAGTGCGTAATTTTTTTGCTGAATTTTCGCAAATAATGTTTAAAATTACCCGTAAAATTATTCGTTTATCACCTTATGGAATTTTTGCACTATTAGCCGCTGTGGGTAATCAATATGGCATTGAGACATTATTACCATTAGGTAAATTTATTTTAGCAATTTATCTTGCTTGTGCTTTACAATTAATTGTTTATGCGCTATTAATTGGCGTAATTGCTAAACGTAATCCGATTGAATTTTTTAAACAATTTTGGCCTGCAATGATTACAGCATTTACCACTTCATCAAGTTTGGGTACTTTACCCGTAACTTTGGAAACCTTAGTTGATCGAGTAAAAATTTCTGATCGAGTAGCAGGATTTGTTGCACCACTTGGTGCCACTATGAAAATGGATGGCTGTGGAGCTATTTATCCAGCAATGGTATGTATTTTAACCGCTCAAGTGTTTAATATTGATTTATCATTACAACAATATATTTTAATTATTTTAACTGCCGCTATTGCCAGTATTGGTACTGCTGGAGTACCAGGAACTGCTTCAATCATGGCAACAGTAGTTTTATCAAGTGTTGGTTTACCTTTAGAAGGTTTAGCATTAGTAATTGGTATCGATAAAATCATTGATATGATGCGTACTATGACTAATGTAACAGGTGCTGGTGTTTGTGCCACTTTAGTCAATAAATCTTATTTAAATCATCAAGATAATTAATCTAAAAACTGAGTATTTAAACATCATAGAATACTCAGTTTTTAATTATTTCAAGAAAGGCAGTCCTCATCTTTGTCATTGATGGCGAAGTTTACGAACTGGTAGCAGATATGAAACAACTTCCTCATTATTTAATAAAAAAATTACATCAATTG
>JBDLTW010000186.1:0-13760 GCA_039805605.1 Pseudomonadota bacterium | reverse complement strand
TATACTATTAGCTTATGAAAAATACAACTAAAAAGTAAGCTATTTATTTTGCCAACAAAAAATACCAAAATAGCTACGCTAACTTAACGCTTTATATGCTTCCCAATGAAGGGAGAGGTTTTACGGCGTTTGGATCTTATTTTTTCTCTACTTATTCTGAGTTGGTATATTAACCTACTAATTAATCTACTATTGTGTTTAATTAAACATTGATAACTATATAGGTGGTTAAATATGTTAAAATAACGCTTTAATAAAAATATTGGTAATTTTGTAACTAGCAATTATTAAAATTGCTAATGGTCGATTACTTATTTCAATCACAAGATGAAAAGGAAGATAGATGTCAGCAATTTTAAATATTGCAGTGCAAGCCGCTTATAATGCAGGAAATATTATTCAACAAGAAAGTAAAAATCTAGATCGCGTAAGAGTTGAGCGTAAGGGGTTTAATGATTTTGTTAGCGATGTAGATAAGAAAGCTGAACAAATCATTATTAATACCATTATGAAAGCTTTTCCTAATCATAATATATTAGCCGAAGAAGGTGGTGCAATTAGTAATAATCCAAATGAACCAACATGGATTATTGATCCAATTGATGGAACAACTAATTATTTACATGGTCATCCGCAATATTGTGTTTCTATTGCAGTAAAGCAAGATGATAAAATTACTCATGGGGTAATTTTTGATCCTAATCGTAATGATTTATACAAAGCTGAATTAGGTAAGGGTGCGTTACTAAATGATAGTCGCATTCGTGTATCAAAAACTGCTAATTTAAGTGATAGCTTATTAGCGACAGGATTTCCTACGTATGATTTATCCATGTTAGATCAATATTTAGTTATTTTTCGTCGGATGATTGAAAAAACTTCAGGTCAACGTCGTGCTGGTTCAGCGGCTTTAGATTTAGCCTATGTTGCTGCTGGTATGGTTGATGGTTTTTGGGAATTTAATTTAAAACCTTGGGATATCGCAGCCGGTTGTTTATTAGTCAAAGAAGCTGGAGGTTTAGTTTGTGATTTTGCAGGAACACAACAATTTTTAACCACGGGCAATATTGTAGCTGCTAATCCAAAATTAATTAATCAAATTTTACAACAAATTCAAGCTTAATTATTCCAATTATTTAGCCTAGACTCCTGTTTATATGAAAAACATTGCAATAGAAATAAAGCGGAGTCTATTGTGTGGATAACTGTTAAGATAAAAACATAGGTTACGAAAGTTTATTTTATGCTCAGCCAATTAAATGAAGATTTCTCACAACATACACCAATGATGCAACAATATTTAACTATAAAAAAAGAACATCCTGATTTATTGTTATTTTACCGTATGGGCGATTTTTATGAGTTGTTTTTTGAAGACGCTGAATTAGGTGCCCGTATTTTAGGAATAACTTTAACGCAACGTGGCAGTAGTGGTGGAAATCCAATTAAAATGGCAGGAGTTCCTTATCATGCAGCTGAACAATACTTAATTAAGTTAGTTAAACAAGGAATTTCTGTTGCTTTGGTTGAACAAGTCGGTGATGTGGCAAATTCTAAAGGACCTGTTGAACGTAAAGTAACACGAATTATTACTCCTGGAACCTTAACTGACGATAGTCTATTGGATGAAAAACAATCCAATATTTTATTAAGTATTTATCGTCATAAGCATAATTTTGGCTTAGCTTGGCTATCACTTAGTAGTGGTAGTTTTATGCTATATGAAGGCTCGAGCAATGAAATTATTAATCAATTAGAACGTTTACGCCCTGCTGAAGTATTGGCAGTTGATACGATGATTAATGAGTTAAAACAATATAAGCCACTAATTTCTTATAAAGCATTCTCTGAATGGCATTTTGATTTAGATTTAGCTCGTCGTAAACTTTGTGAACATTTTGCTGTGAAAAATTTAGATGGCTTTGGGCTAGGTCAGGCTAAATTAGCATTAGGTGCTGCTTCAGTGTTGCTTGATTATGCCAAGCAAACCCAAAATAATGATTTGCCTCATATAAATAAAATAGTTATGGATAATCAAGCTAATTATTTAATTTTAGATGCAATTTCTCGACGCAATTTAGAAATTAGTTTAACTATGCGTGGAGAGAGTGCACCAACATTAGTTTCAACTTTGGATAAATGCGTTACGGGTATGGGGAGTCGCCTATTAGATTTTTGGTTAAATAATCCACTGCGTCAACATGATTTAATTTTACAACGTTATCAAGCTGTAGCGAATTTAGCTAAACTAGCGCCTAATATCCATGAAGTATTGCGAAATATTTGTGACATTGAGCGAGTTAGCTCAAGAATTGCCTTACGTAGTGCTAAACCACGTGATTTGGTTGGTTTACGTACTAGTTTAGCTTTAATGCCACAGTTAGCTTGTCTAGAATCAATTAGTAGTAGTAATAGTGTATTGGTTAATCAATTATATGGTGCAATAAAATCTATCGATCAACAAATGGTTGATTATCTTGACAAAGCATTATTAAGCGAACCAAGTTTATTAGTTCGTGATGGTGGAGTAATTAATAATGGTTTTAATAGTGAATTAGATTATTTACGGAATATTCGGCGAAATGGTGATGAATTTCTTCTTGCTTTAGAGCAAAAAGAGCGCGAACGGACAGGAGTTACTAGTTTAAAAGTTGAATATAATCGTGTTCATGGTTATTATATCGAATTATCACGAAGTAATTTGGCTAATATTCCTCAGGATTATCAACGCACTCAGACTTTAAAAAATGCTGAACGTTTTACCACTTTAGAATTAAAGAAATTTGAAACTGAAGTTTTGTCTGCTCATGATAAGGCATTAGCATTAGAAAAATTGATTTATGAACAAATTTTAGACTATTTAATTAATTATATTACTCCATTGCAAGATCTAGCTAAAGCATTAGCTAGTTTAGATGTATTGTGTTGTTTTGCAAAATTAGCTCAAGAAAATAATTATTGTCAACCTGAATTAAGTATGACTTATGGGATTAATATTATTGGTGGACGCCATCCTGTGGTGGAACAACAATTAGATAATTTTATTGCTAATGATATAAACCTAGATAGTAAGCGTAAATTTTTATTAATTACTGGACCAAATATGGGTGGTAAGTCAACATATATGCGTCAATGTGCAATTATTACTTTAATGGCTTATTGTGGTTGTTTTGTCCCTGCACAATCAGCACAAATTGGTGATATTGATCGAATTTTTACTCGTATTGGTGCTTCAGATGATTTAGCTGCTGGAAAATCAACCTTTATGTTAGAAATGTCTGAAACTGCGAACATTTTACATAATGCCACTAATAGTTCATTAGTTATTATGGATGAAGTTGGACGTGGAACCTCAACTTTTGATGGCTTAGCTTTGGCTTATGCAATTTCACGTTATTTAGTTGAACAAAGTCAAGCATACACTTTATTTGCTACACATTATTTTGAATTAACTTCATTAAATAAACATTATCCAACTTTAGTTAATGTTCATTTAAGTGCAGTAGAACATAAAGATGAAATTATTTTTATGCATCAAGTAGAAGATGGACCAGCAGCTAAGAGTTACGGTATTCAGGTAGCTGCTTTAGCTGGTGTGCCAAAATCAGTTTTAAGTTGTGCCAAAAAATATTTACTACAATTAGAAAAAACTAATCAAACCCCAGTGGTTGAGGATTTATTTTCTAATTATTTAGAACCTTTAGATGTTGAAAATTTAGATTTGGTCGAAGAGGCAATTTTAGAACCATTATCATTGCAAGAACAACAGGTTTTAACAGCTATTGCTGATTTAGATATTGAGCAAATGACAGCTAAACAAGCTTTTGATTTGCTTTATGAATTACATCAATCATTAACTAGTTAGCGTAGTAAAAATTATAGATAAAGGAGATTATCATGCCAATTATACGTCATATGTGTCGTAACTTTGATCAATTGCGTCCAATTACTATTACGCGTAATTTTACTAAATATGCATCAGGTTCAGTTTTAATTGAATACGGTGAGACTAAAGTTTTATGTACAGCTAATATTGACGATAATGTACCGACCTTTTTAAAAGGCAAAGAACAAGGCTGGATTACTGCCGAATATGCAATGTTACCTAGTGCTACTCATCAACGTAATAAACGTGAAATTAATCAGGGAAAACCTAATCCACGTAACCAAGAAATTCAGCGTTTAATTGGGCGTAGTTTACGAAGTATTACTAATTTATCTCAATTAGGTGAACGACAAATTTTAATTGATTGCGATGTAATTCAAGCAGATGGAGGAACGCGAACGGCTAGTATTACTGGTGCATATATTGCTTTAGTTGATGCATTAAATAGTCTAATTGTACAAGGCAAGTTAACTAGTTTACCTATTTACGAGGCTATCGCTGCAGTGTCTGTAGGTGTTTACCAACAGCAATTATTGCTTGACTTAGATTATAAGGAAGATAGTAATTGTGATACCGATATGAATGTAGTGATGACTAGTTCAGGTAAAATTATTGAAATTCAAGGAACTGCAGAACAACAAGCTTTTTCTCGTGCTGAATTAAATCAGATGCTAGATTTAGCTGAAGTTGGTATTCGTCAATTATTAAATTATCAACAGCAATCCTTAGCTAAATATAGCTAGTGAAGTTTAAATTATCGGCAATGTGGCATATTAGTATTAAGTATTAAAAATCCTTATGCTTTGACCTATGGAGTAAGTTGCATAATTCAAGGTTAAGATAATTTATCCAAAACGCCGTAAAACCTTCTCCTTCAGGGTGGGATATGAGGCGTTAAACTAGCTTAACTATTTTGGTGTTTTTTGTTGCTCAATATATTGACTAAAATTAAATACACAATGTCTAGCAGTTCTAATATCTTGCTTTCTAGTGTGTAAATCGCTTGATTTTGTAGTTGTATTTTTCATAGAGCAATAGTATAATATAGGCATCATGGTTAAATCAAGCATAAAACAAAACAAAGATCGCAAAGGTTACAAGTTTAGATTAATTGTAACTAATAGCAATATAAAACGTCAACTAAATAAAATCGTTGGTTGTTATCGCTTTGTGTGGAATAAAGCTTTAGCCTTGGTAAAACAAGATGATGAGAACTATCGCACCATGTTAAAAATTGCTAAAATGAATGGTGGCGATGGCGAATGTATCAGCTCATTATTTAAATTCAATCCCTATAATCAATTATCCGCATTACTTACTACATGGAAACAACAAGCAGAGACAGCTTTTCTGAAACAAATATATTCTAAATCATTGCAAATAATGCTAGAAGAATTTGATCAAACGGTTGTGGCGGAAACCAAAAATAAAAGAAATTCGAAAGATTATCCCGTATTTAATGCAGACCTAAATGCAAGTCTAAATATAAAAGTGGCAGGACTTGCCGTGTTAGCCTGTGGAGCAGATAGAATGCCTAGCATTCAAAATGCTACTAAGAAGCAGGAGCCAACCGAATTACGCTAAACCAAGACTTGTGCTTGGTTTAGCAATATAGGAATCCTAGCCTTTAGGGCTGGGTGGAGGTCAGCTGATTATTAGTTTATTTTTTTGTTAAAATCATTGCTTAAGTTAAAATTTGGTTAAATATTGTAAACATACAAGTTAATTATTAGTGTTCGCAGAGGATTAGGTGTGAGTAAAAAAAATATATTAACATTTCAAGAAATTATATTAAAACTACAGAACTATTGGTCTCAAACAGGTTGTATCATATTACAACCTTATGACAAAGAAATGGGCGCAGGTACTTCGCATACTGCAACTTTTTTACGAAGTATTGGACCTGAGCCATGGTTTGCGGCTTATGTACAGCCATCACGACGTCCTAAAGATGGTCGTTACGGAGAAAGTCCTAATCGTTTACAACATTATTATCAATTTCAAGTGGTATTAAAACCTTCACCTGCGAATATTCAAGAATTGTATTTGAATTCATTACGTGAATTAGGTATTGATACAGATGCTCATGATATTCGTTTTGTTGAAGATAATTGGGAAAATCCAACTCTAGGTGCATGGGGTTTAGGTTGGGAGGTTTGGTTAGATGGTATGGAAATAACTCAATTTACCTATTTTCAGCAAGTAGGTGGCTTAGATTGTAAGCCTGTATTAGGTGAAATAACTTATGGTTTAGAACGTCTAGCTATGTATTTACAAGGTGTTGATAGTGTCTATGATTTGGTGTGGACTCGTACCTTAGATGGTAATCAGGTTAGCTATGGTGATGTATTTCATCAAAATGAAGTGGAACAATCTAAGTATAATTTTGAACATAGCAATAGCGAGTTTCTGTTTAATAATTTTAGCAATTTTGAGCAAGAAGCTAAACGTTTGCTTGAATTAGAATTAGTTTTACCTGGTTATGAAATGATCTTAAATGCAGCTCATACGTTTAATATGTTGGATGCTCGAGGTGCTATTTCGGTAACCGAACGAGCAAATTATATTGGCAGAATTCGTAATTTAGCTAGATTAGTTGCGGAAAAATATTATATATCGCGGGAACAATTAGGTTTTCCATTAATTAAACATTAAATTTGGCTAATTAGTATATGAAATGCCCATTTTGTAATTATGATGATACTCAAGTAATTGATAGTCGATTAAGTGAAGATAGATTGCAGGTAAAGCGCAGACGTAAATGTCAGCACTGTGATAGAAGGTTTAATACTTTAGAAAAAATGGAGCTCCAATTTCCTGTGGTTATAAAATCTCAGGGGGTTCGCCAAGAATATGACGAAAGTAAAATTAGGGCTAGTTTTATCAAAGCATTACATAAACGCCCAGTAGCTACTTTACTAGTTGATGAAGCGATAGAACGAATTCGTCAATTAATTTTAATGCATAATCAACGTGAAATTTCTAGTCGTGTAATTGGTGATTTAGTTATGCATCAATTAGCATATTTAGATAAAGTTGCGTATATTCGTTTTGCTTCTATTTATCGCTCATTTCAAGATGTTACGGATTTTACTGATATTATTCAGCAAGTTGATTCATCTACTAATTAAATTAGTTCACTAGAAGCTAACTTAACATATAATAATTTATAAAGGAATACTTATGTTACAGGTTTTACAGAAAGCCTATGCTTTTGATGATGTATTATTAGTACCCGCACATTCACAAGTTTTACCCAAAGACGTGCGTGTAACTACTCAATTAACGCGTAATTTACAGTTAAATATTCCAATTGTGTCAGCGGCAATGGATACCGTAACTGAAACTCGTATGGCAATTGCCATGGCACAAGAAGGTGGAATAGGAATTATTCATAAAAATATGACTCCTGAATATCAAGCTAGTCGTGTAGCAAATGTTAAACGTCATGAGTCTGGGATCGTTAAAGACCCAATTACCGTGCATCCTGATATTAGTGTACGAGAACTAGTGGCAATTACGCAAAAGCGTAAAATTTCTGGGGTACCTGTAGTTGAAAATAACCAAGTAGTTGGTATTATTACCAATCGTGATTTACGTTTTGAAACAAATTTAGATCAAGCCGTACGTAATATTATGACGCCAAAAGAGCGTTTAGTTACGATTAAAGAGGGTGATAGTATTAATTATGCTAAAGAGTTAATGCATAAACATCGAATTGAGCGAGTATTAGTAGTTAATGATCATTTTGAATTACGTGGTTTAGTTACAGTAAAAGATATTACTAAAAACGTAGCTTTTCCTCTCGCTAATAAAGACGAGTTAGGGCGTTTACGCGTTGGTGCAGCTGTCGGTAGTGGTGGTGATACTGAGCAACGGGTAGAATTATTAGTGGCTGCTGGAGTTGATGTAATTATTGTTGATACGGCACATGGTCATTCCCAAGGTGTGATTGATCGAGTACGTTGGATTAAGCATAATTTCCCACATTTAGAAGTGATTGGTGGAAATATTGCTACTGCTAATGCTGCCAAAGCTTTGGTTGAAGCTGGAGCGGATGGGGTTAAAGTTGGTATTGGACCTGGTTCAATTTGTACTACGCGAATTGTTGCAGGTGTTGGGGTTCCACAATTATCGGCAATTGCTAATGTTGCTGATTATTTACGTGGTAGTGGAGTTCCTGTAATTGGTGATGGTGGTATTCGTTTCTCAGGTGATGTGGCTAAAGCCTTAGCGGCGGGAGCTTCTTGTGTGATGCTAGGTAGCATGTTAGCTGGTACTGATGAAGCACCCGGTGAGATTGAACTATACCAAGGACGTAGTTATAAGTCATATCGTGGAATGGGATCACTTGGTGCGATGAGCAAGGGTTCAGCAGATCGCTATTTCCAAGAAAAAGATGCGGGAAATGATAAATTAGTTCCTGAAGGAATTGAAGGACGAGTACCACATAAAGGTAGTTTAAACTCAGTTATTCATCAATTACTAGGTGGCTTACGTGCTTCAATGGGTTATTTAGGTTGCGCAACAATTACAGATATGTATAACTCAGCACAATTTGTTGAAATTACGGCAGCGGGGATTAAAGAATCTCATGTACATGATGTACAGATTGTTAAAGAAGCTCCTAATTATAATTTAGGTTAATTTGATTTAATAAGGTTAAAATATGTTTAATATTGTTGAAAAACATCAGAAATTAGTTAAAGGAATTATGGTTGCCATTACCGCTACTTTCGTTGTTTGGGGTATTGGTGGTTATTTGGGAATGACTGGTGATGATGGTTATATAGCTAAAGTCGGTGGTAGTAAGATTTATCAGCGTGATATTGATCAAGCAATGGAGCAACAAGGGTCGTCACAAGACCAACAGCAAGTGTTATATAGTTTAGTTAGTCGACAATTATTGTTAAATTCCTTACAAGATCAACATGTGGTCGCTACAGTTGATCAATTGCGAGATGCTATTGCTCTTATTCCAATTTTTCAGACTAATGGTAAATTTGATGTTACTAAATATCAAGAATTTCTTAAGCAACGCTATACTACTTCAGCTAAGTTTGAGCACAATATGCAACAACAAATAGTCTTAGATGAAATGGTTGACATGTTTAAAAATTCTTATTTCACTTCTAAGACTTTTCAAGATAAGTTTATTTCTTTATTAAGTCGCCAACGAAATGTTACTAGTTATGTAATTGATCCTAAGCAATTTTATGGACAAATTAATCCTGATGAAAGTGCTATTCAAGCATTTTATGTGCAAAATATTGCTACGTTTACTACTCCAGAACAAGCAAAATTTCAATATTTAACTTTATCTGCAGATAATTTAGCTAAGTCAATAAAAGTTAGTGATAGCGAAATTAATCAATATATGCAAGATCATGCTGATCTAGTTAATAATCAACAAATTGATGTGTCGCATATTTTATTTACTGTTCCTGCAGATGCTACGCCCGAACAAAAAGCTAAAATTAAAGCACAAGCCGAAAAAATTTTAGCAGAAGTTAAGGCTAATCCAAGCAAGTTTGCAAGTTTAGCCAAAGAATATTCACAAGATCCTGGTTCGGCAGCTAACGGTGGTGATCTGGGATTTTTTGGTCGTGGTGTAATGGTTAAACCATTTGAGAGTGCTGCTTTTGCCTTACATCAAGGTGAAATTAGTAATTTAGTCGAAACACAATATGGTTTTCATATTTTAAAAATGAATGCATTTAAAGGTGGTGATGAAGCATCAAAACGCCAGTTGGCACGAGAGCAAGTACAAAAGCAAAAAGCACAACAGCAATTATCTAGTGTTGTTGATCAATTAAATGATATTACCTATAATAAGTCAGATAGCTTAGAACCAGCGGCTAAACAATTAGGTCTAACTTTACAAACTACACCAAATTGGGTAAGTAAAACTACTGCACAAGATGTTTTTGCTAATCCTAAGGTACAAAAAGTAATGTTTAGTGCTGATGTAGTTAAACAGCATCACAATAGTGAAGTAATTGATTTGGGTGATGGTAGCTATGTGGTATTACGAGCTCTAGATTATCAAGCTAGTCTACAAAAGCCATTGGCGACAATTAAAGCTCAAGTAATTGAGATGATGAAGTCACAACAGGCTAGTCAAATGGCTGCTTTACAAGGACAACAACAATTGGCTCAATTACAGCAAGGTAAATTAAAATTGAATTTTACCAATGCCGAAAGTGTAACGTTATTAGGTGGAAATAAAGCTATTGATCAAGCTGCCGTAAAACAAATTTTTGCAGTAGCGGCTGAGAGTTTTCCTAGTTACACTGGTTCACCAACTCAAGATGGTAAATTTGTAATTTATCAAATTAATAGCCAACGAGTTGATAAATCATTACTTGAACAAAATCAAAAACTATTACAACAAATGTCTGATCAGTATGCTATGATTAGCTTAAATGCTTATTTAAGTGCTTTACAAAGTAAGTATAAGATTAGCTATCGTGCTGATCGATTAGCTAATAATAATGCTCAGGGAGCTGGATCTAATTAACTATACCAGTAAACATTGATAAAATGGGGTAATTGATTTACCCCATAATTAATTTATTTAGGAAATTAATTATGCTTGAACAAGTAAGTAATAATTTATTACAGAAAAATAATTTAGATGACCAATTTTTAACTCAACAATTAAATAAATTAACTAATGCAGGTATTGATTTTGCTGATTTATATTTGCAAAATATAGTTAGTGAATCTTGGGCTTTAGATGAGGGAATTATTAAATCAGGTAGTTATGCCGATAATCAAGGAATTGGTGTTCGTGCGGTTAGTGGTGAAAAAACTTTTTTTAGTTATGCTAATGCGCTTAATCCACAATTAATAAATAATTTAGTTGACAATTTATTTATTAGTAGTAATTTAACACCAAAGAATTTACCAGCAACTAATTCAATACTTCCGAGTCCATTATATACTCAAGAGAGTCCTTTAAATGCTTTTTCTAGTGCGTATAAAATAGAGTTATTACAAAAAATTAACAGTTTGGCTCGTCAATATCCACAGGTGAGTAATGTAATTGCTAGTATTAATTTAGAATATGATCAAATTTATTTAGCTCGTAGTCATGCTAAATCTTGTGCTGATATTCGCCCTTTAATTCATTTAAGTATTACTATAATTGTAAAACAAGGTGATAAATTAGAGCGTGGAAGCAGTGGTGGCGGAGGTCGCTATAGTTTAAGTTATTTTAGTGATCAATTGATTAATGATTTTATCGCTAAAGCATATAGTCTAGCTTGTTTAAAATTGGAGGCTAAAGCTGCACCACATGGACAAATGCCTGTAGTATTAGGTAATGCTTGGGCAGGAATTATTTTACATGAAGCAGTTGGGCATGGTTTAGAAGGTGACTGTAATCGTAAAGGGACTTCAGCATTTAGTGGCAAGATTGGGCAACAAGTGGCTAGTCGTGGGGTTACGGTTATTGATGAGGGTTGTATTGCGGATCGACGTGGATCTTTAACTATTGATGATGAGGGCAATCCAACTCAACGCACGGTGCTAATTGAAGATGGAGTTTTATGCGGTTATTTATTTGATGAATTAAATGCAAGGTTAATGAACTGTCGTTCTACGGGGAATGGTCGGCGAGAATCTTATGCGAGTATTCCTTTACCACGGATGACTAATACTTATATGTTAGCAGGAAATCATACCCCAGAAGAAATTATTGCTAGTGTCGATTATGGATTGTTTGCAGAAAATTTTGGAGGTGGTCAAGTAGATACTACTTCGGGACAATTTGTTTTTAATGCCTCCGTAGCATGGGTAATTGAAAAAGGTAAATTGTCATATCCTGTAAAAGGCTGTGCTTTAGTTGGTAATGGTCCAGAGTGCTTAAAAAATGTTAGCATGATTGGTAATGACCTAGCTTTAGATACTGGGGTAGGTGTTTGCGGAAAAGCAGGGCAATCAGTTCCTGTTGGAGTTGGTCAGGCAACTATGCGCCTTGATGGTGGTTTGGTTGTTGGTGGCTAATTATAACTTATTTGAAGGATAAATATTATGAAAAAATTACTTGGTATATTATGTTGTACTATCGCAACTAATAGTTTTGCAGATAAATTGCAGTTTTTTAATTATGCAGATAAAATTGATAATCTACTAATTAAATCTGACCTAGAAGGCGACAAACCTGATCAGGTATATTTTAATCACAAATTATTAAATTTGGCTATTCCAGATAATGATCAATTCAATCTTCAGGCTAAAAGTGAAATCGGTAAATACACTATTTATATGTTATCATCAGCAACTCATGGGGTTAATAAAGATCCTGATATTTGCAAATTTATTACTACTCAAGATCATAAAACTGCGCTAGTTAGCGTTAATTTCCCATGTCCAATTGATTATAATGCACAAACTATTAATCTAGTAAAAGGAACATTACAAGTTAAAATTCATAATTACGCAGCACCTAATTATAAATTTTATGCAGATGAGAATGATATAGCAATTTATAGTTACGATCCAACGGGCAATAAAATAACTAAAATTCAAGATTTTAAATCTGATGCGTATTACCGTAATAAATACGCTAAAATAACTGCTGCGCAAATTTATCAAATTGCCGATAAAGATAGCTGTGTTGATGATGAGGGCGAATTATCCGATAGTGGAGTTTGTAATCAAGGGGCTAAATATTGTGCGATATTAAAATTTAGCCATAATATTGGCAATGATAAAGATGCAAGATCTTTAAAGAAATTTTGTGCTCAATAGTGGTAACCATTTAATTTAACTACATTCCATGGTTAAATTGATTTGATATGTCATTTAACGTCAGTAATGGCAATATGTTCTCTAGGCATTGTTTATAAATGATAGGTAAGTAATTATTACACTTAGCCATTAATAGTTTTATTGCTGTACTCTATTTACATATTGAGATATTCACTATTTATCTCTTTTATTTAGATTATAAATTGCACTTTTAACCTAAAATATCTTTATTTAACAATGCCAAATATTAATTGCAATATTGCAATTAATATTTGAGTTAGTTATAATAGATTATAATAATGCACGTGCAGTAAAACTAATTTTAATTAGCAAATTTCAAAACAATAAGCTATAGTCAACCAATAAATAAAGCGTACATTATTATATGGATATTTATTAAACGTAATCAAACATAGATAATAGTTGAGATTAATCGTATGGTTAATTTAAATATTGGTTGACTATAATCATAATTCCGCAAATTTAACCTGGAATATCTTTATTTAACAATGCCATTTTTTTGAAAGTTAAAAAATTATGGGCGCTATATTACATTATATTACTCCATATTTAAGTTATTTTCCCTATCTAATTGCTATAGTAGCAATATATTTTTTCTTTTCATTGTGGAAGGAAATTTATCGCCCATTAAGGAATATTAATCAATTAGCTGATGAGTTTATTCAACAAAAATTAACCGATGGTATTTTACCCCGTAAGTTAGAAGAATTTATTAGTTTTAATAATTTGATTAAATATCCGCCAATTTTAGATGAAGTACCTAATATCTTAACAGGATTAGGGCTATTATTTACTTTTGTGGCAATTTCTTGTGGTTTACATGAGTTACAAAATCATTCAACTAATTTAGATGTTAGTGGAGTTAGTTCATTAATTACTGCATTGTCAACTAAATTTATGAGTTCAATTTTTGGTATATCATCTGCATTAATGTATGTTTTAATATATAATTCACTATTAAGAAAAGCTAATAATAAATTAAATACTTATTTAAAAAGTAATCAATTAATTCAAAATTTTCCGCATAAATCAGAGGAAGCTGCTATTGTATCGGGAATGGAACAATCAATTGATAAATTAATTACTTTATTACATA
>JBDLTW010000185.1:0-6152 GCA_039805605.1 Pseudomonadota bacterium | reverse complement strand
AATACTATTATTGCTTTAGGTGGTATAATTCCAGCAATAACATTTATTACCGAGTGTTTATTCTTAAAAAATTTAAATATTCATTCTAATTTTTTAGGCTTTATCTCTATTTTATCGTTTGCTGTAGTAATATTTAATTTTTATCTTTTGAAAAAATATAAAAAATAAATATTACTTGAATAATCACGGATGATATGTAATTATCCGTGATTGATTTTGCTAAACCACAAAATTTTCTAATTCACTTAACTGACTGTGATGTAATAATTTAACACCAGTTGATGATGATAGCTGCAATGCAGCTCGAGTAAATGAATTATTTGAAACAACTACTGCATAATGAGCTCGTTCAAAAGCTTGTCCTGCTAAAATTTCTTGTACTGCTTTATTACCTACTGGCTTTGAATATAATTTACACTGAATAACTACTTTTATATTATTCTTACTTGCAATCACATCAACTCCTTGATCACCAGATGATTTAGTAACCATACTATTCCAGCCTAAATTTCTTAATACACTAGCTACATAATGTTCATAATCATATGGTGACATATTAGGATCAAAATCAGCTTGAATGGTTTCATAATCAGCGGTTATAATTTCAATATAATCATTAAGTTGTTGCAAAATACTGGCATCTGCTACAATCAAATTAGGAATAACTAGATTATCCATAAAAAATACTTTTTCTTGTTGCCATTGTTTATCATCAATGTGATTATACCGATTATAGATAGTTAATTGACAACGTTTAAGCGTCAATTCATGTTGATGAGATAAAATAATTGACTGAGCTAGTAGCAAACTATTTTTTTTAGTTTGTTGCTCGATTATGTATTTAATAACAACTGCAGCTAAGACAATTAATAAAACATTAAATAATAAACTGTGAAAACTAAAATATTTCATTTTCATGACCAGCATCGATAGAATAACTACGAGCATAATAATTAATAAAATAATTCCTGTATTGGTATTTTTTTTTGTCATAACACTCCTCGAACAAATCATTACCGCATCTTAGATTTTATTAATAAATTCAATCAGATGCAGTAATTAATTTTGGCATTGTTAAATAAAGATATTTCATGTTGAAATTGCAACTCATAATCTAAATAAAATAGATAAATAGTGAATATCTCAATATGTAAAGAGAATAAATCAGCAATAGAACTATTAATGGCTAACTGGAATGATTACTTACCTATCATCTATAAACAATGCCTTAATTTTTAATATTTTTTAGTTGGTCAAGCAACTACTAACAAAATCAGCTAAATTCATATTACCTAAATCGCTACCATCTTGTTTACGTACACTAATTAGGTTGTTATTCATTTCATTATCACCAATAACTAATAAATATGGTACTTTTTGTAAAGTTTGTTGGCGGATTTTGTAGCCAATTTTTTCATTTGATAGATCAATATCTGCTCTAATTCCCTGTGCTTTTAATTGCGTATGAATGCTTTTGGCATAATTGGCTTGTTTTTCAGAAATATTTAAGACAACAACCTGTACAGGTGCTAACCACACTGGAAATTTACCTTCATAATGTTCAATTAATACCCCAATAAACCGCTCTAATGAGCCAAGTGCTGCTCGATGCAACATTACGGGAACTTTACGACTACCATCTTCAGCAATATAACTTGCACCTAAACGTTGTGGTAAATTAAAATCTAATTGCAGGGTTCCACATTGCCATTCACGACCTAAACTATCTTTTAATGCAAATTCAATTTTTGGTCCATAAAAAGCACCTTCTCCAGGCTGTAAAGTAAATTCTAGACCACGGTGCTCTAAAGCAAGTGCTAAAGCATTTTCTGCTGTTTCCCATAAATTATCATCGCCTACACGTTTTTCAGGGCGAGTTGATAATTTAACTGCGATATTAGTAAAACCAAACTTTTGATAAACTCGATAAACTAAATCGATAAAACGCATAGACTCTTCTTCAATTTGTTGTTCAGTACAAAAAATATGTGCATCATCTTGAACAAAATTGCGTACCCGCATAATTCCATGTAATGATCCTGATGGTTCATTGCGATGGCAAGATCCAAATTCAGCTAAACGAATTGGTAAATCACGATATGATTTAAGTCCTTGATTAAATACTTGAATATGGCATGGGCAATTCATCGGTTTAACCGCATAATCACGGTTTTCCGAATTAGTTGCAAACATTAAATCACCATATAATTCCCAGTGACCAGATTTTTCCCATAAACTTTTATCGACAACTTGAGGTGTTTTAATTTCTTGATAACCATCATTATCTAATTCTTGGCGCATATATTGTTCAATCACTTGCCAAATTGCCCAACCTTTTGGATGCCAAAATACCATACCTGGAGCTTCATCTTGTAAATGAAATAAATCTAATTGTTTACCTAATTTACGATGATCGCGCTTCTCTGCCTCAGCTAATAAATGTAAATAATCTTTTAACTCATCTTTATTACGCCATGCTGTACCATAAATTCGCTGTAACATTTCATTGTTAGAATCACCACGCCAATAAGCACCTGCAACCTTCATTAGTTTAAATGCTTTTAATTTGCTGGTACTTGGAATATGAGGTCCTCGACATAAATCAATAAAATCACCTTGACGATATAAAGAAATTACTTGACCTTCGGGAATAGCACTGATAATTTCTACTTTATATTGTTCACCTAGATTAGTAAAAAATTCTATTGCTTGTTCTCGAGGCATTTCAATGCGTTCTACACTGATATTTTGATCAACGAGAGCTTGCATTTTCTTTTCAATTGCTAATAAATCTTCAGGGGTAAAAGCACGTTCAAAACTAAAATCATAATAAAAACCATTTTCAATTACTGGTCCTATGGTTACTTGAGCTTGGGGAAATAATTGTTTTACTGCTTGAGCTAATAAATGCGCACTGGAATGACGCAGAATATCCAAAGCCTCAGGATCTTTTTCAGTAATTAAACGTAGTTTAACATCTTGAGTAATTAAATACGAGCTATCAACTAATTGCTCATTAACATAACCAGCTATGGTTGCTTTTGCTAAGCTTGAGCTAATACTTTTAGCCACTTCAACAACAGTCACAGAATGATCAAATTCACGTATAGAACCATCAGGTAAGGTAATTTTTAACATTTATTTTCCTTAATTTAATAATAAAACTCTTGAATAATTTAATTTTAGACTTATATTAATTTCATTAGATTGATATTTTTGCCGACACATTAATAAATTTGTCGTTATTAGTTGTTACTTGAATATTTAATTGTGCAAGAATTCAATTCTAGCTATTAATTTAATACCAATCAGTTGATGAGATTAGTATTATAGCATAAGCTTATATAATCTAGGCAAAATTACCTGACCTAGTAGGAAATACCTAGCATAATATTCTTGAATTGAAGCTATGGTTTAATAGTAAAAAATTTTCCCACTAGCTATTCTCGATAAGGATAAATATTATGGAACAATATCACGGAACCACCATTGTTGCCGTGCGCAAAAATAATCAAATTGCATTAGGTGGTGATGGCCAAGTTACTTTAGGTCATGTGGTAATTAAATCTACCGCTCGTAAAATTCGTCGCTTATATAAAGGACAAGTATTGGCTGGATTTGCAGGGGCAACCGCCGATGCTTTTACCTTATTTGAACGTTTTGAAGCTAAACTTGAATTACATGGTGGGGCATTAATGCGTTCAGCTGTTGAATTAACCAAAGAGTGGCGTACTGATCGTATGTTACAAAAATTAGAGGCAATGTTAATTGTTGCGGATAAAGAGCACACCTTAATTTTAACTGGTACAGGTGATGTTTTAGAACCTGAATATGGGATTGCGGCTATTGGTTCGGGGGGCTCTTATGCTTATTCAGCAGCTAAAGCTTTAGTTGATAATACCGAACACTTGAGTGCCGAGCAAATTGTTAAAAAATCCTTAGAAATTGCGGGTGATGTATGTATTTATACCAATCATAATCATCTAATCGAAACGATTAATTGGTAATTTGAAAATGATTAATAATCTTCGCACCTATCAGGGACATTTTCCCCAAATTGATGCTCAAGCATATATTGATTCTAGTGCTATAATTATTGGGCAGGTTTCAATTGGTGCTAATAGTTCAATTTGGTGTAATAGTGTTTTACGTGGTGATGTTAGCTATATTAAGATCGGCAATAATTCAAATATTCAAGATTTAACTATGCTTCATGTAAGCCATGAAAATTTACCATTTAATCAAGAAATAGGATTAACCATTGGTGATAATGTTACTATTGGACATAATTGTTGTTTACATGCCTGTTATTTAGAAGATAATGTATTTGTTGGCATGGGAACAACCATTTTAGACAATGCTTATTTAGAAAAAAATGTAATGGTTGGTGCTGGTAGTTTAATTCCACCAAATAAACGTCTAGAAACAGGTTATTTATATTTTGGTAATCCGATTAAACAAATTCGTAAATTAAGTGCGCAAGAAATTGAACATATTAATTATTCAGCACAACATTATGTTAAAATTGCCAATCAGCATCGTAATTCATAATTTTACTTTTTATAAGGACATCGTATGACACAAGTTATTTTGAATACCTCATTTGGCGCAATTACCTTAGAATTAGATGTAGCAAAAGCACCTAAAACTGTAGCTAATTTTGTTGATTATGTACAATCAGGACATTATAATGGCAAAATTTTTCATCGGGTTATTAATGACTTCATGATCCAAGGCGGAGGTATGGATATTAATATGAAGGAAACAGCTACACGTGAGCCTATTAAAAATGAAGCCAACAATGGTTTACACAATGATAAATATACCATTGCAATGGCTAGAACTATGCAACCACACTCAGCAACCGCACAATTTTTTATTAATGTAAAAGATAATGACTTTTTAAATTTTAAAGGTGAAGATTTATATGGCTGGGGTTATGCTGTTTTTGGTAAAGTAATTTCAGGTCATGACGTAGTTGATAAAATTAAAGTAGTTAAAACTGGACGCCATGGTATGCATGATGATGTTCCAGTAGAACCAATTGTAATTGAAAGTGCAACTGTAGTTCAAGAGTAAATTGGCTATTTAGCGTAAAACCTTCCATAAATGGAAGGTTTTCTATTTTTCTAAGTTTACTTGGTTTGCCAAGAGCTGAAGTGCAAACCAGATTGGTATACTTGATAGGTAAAAATATTAGTTATTACTAAAGATACCAAGAGTAAAATAATTAAAACCATTAAACCGAATCCTAATAAAACACCATTATTAACTAAGAGTAATAAATTTAGTACTAAATATAGTGGAATTAAGATTATAGCAAATAATAAAAATAAAGCTAGGATTAACACCGCTAAATTTTGCCATAATAAGCACCAATTGATTTTTAATGCCGACCAAAGTCGAATTTGCGGATTAAAACAGATAATTAAAGGAGTTACGCCTAAAAAAATTGCCTGTGCCACACTCAAACTAAATAAAATAAATAATAATTGTGGGTTAGCAACTAATATCTCAGGTGTAATTTCACTAATCCCATAATAGCTATTTACTAATTGGCTAAAACTGCTGAGAATTATAAAATATATTCCCATATAAAACAATAGGTAACTAAAAATATTTCTTTGGCGAAGTAAACTAACTAGATTTAATTCAAGACCAATATTTTGCTGTTGCTGAATTAAAGAACTATTAAAATAAATTCGCATACTAACTAATACGGTCAACATTATGCCAATAATTGGAATAAATGCAAATAGTACATAACTTAAACCAAAAAATAAAAAATTAATTGGTTTTTCACGAAAAGTTGCAAAACTTGATTTAATCCATAACCATGCCATACCAAGTTCTAAATTTTGGCGAATTGAAATTTTTGTTGCAATCATGGCTGAGTATAGCTCCTTATTGGCTTACTTGAGTATTATTAGCGGTTGATTCAATACTGTTTTGACTAATTAAATTAGTTAAGTAATCTGCAGGGACTAAACCAGACACTATTCTACCATTGGGTAAAACTATGGTTGGAGTTCCAGAAACTTGAACTACTTCTTTACCAATTTTTTGCATTAAAGCTAAATCATTACTTCGACGACAGTTATTATTTTTACCTAAAGTTTTTCCTTTAGCCATAAATGAGACCATTGCGCTTT
>JBDLTW010000184.1:0-4637 GCA_039805605.1 Pseudomonadota bacterium | reverse complement strand
CGAAAATTATCATAAAACAAAATATTGAAAAAATTAGCCTAATTTGATGATAAATTAGCAAACTATTAAATGCTACACTAATTAACTAAATTATTAAGCAATTGGTGTAGCAAAACTGTTGTGAGAAGAGATTAAATTAATCCTGAACTATGCGAACTTTATCACCTGATTTTACGGTTAAAACATTTCCTGATAAAACTTGCTCTTGGGGTTTTAAGCCATTAACTGCGCATAAACCACTTGATTTGTCTTCTAGAATTAAACTTACAGTTTGATTATTAACTTGTTGATTTTTTAGAGTAAGAACATACTGACCGTTATTATTAGTATTTCGTAAGGTATTACAATTGATAACAATTTGTTTATCTAGTGTGCGTAAAATAATTTTACCCTTAACAAATTGTCCTGCCTTTAAATTAGATTTACTATTATCAAAATCAATATAAATATTATAAGAACGTGTCCCAGATACAGCAACCTGATTAATTCGTGATACTTTACCAGCATAGTTATGTTTATTAGTTTCTACATTAAACATTACAGATTGACCAAGAGCAATTCCATTGATTTTATCACTGGGTATGGCTGCCTTAATTTCCATATTCTCTAGATTAGCTAACGCAAATAACTTGCTATTTTTAGCTGCCAGTTGACCAGGTTCTATACTTTTTTGATAAATTATTCCAGAGAATGGAGCAAGAATATTGGTATCTGCTAATTGTTTTTTACTTCTTATTAGTAGTGCTTCTTGAGCTTTATAACTTTGTAATGATGATTGATAATTACTGACTAACTCATCAAATGCAATTTGTGAAATAAATCCTTGTTTTAATAATTCTGCTTGTTTATCCATCTTTTGTTTATCTAAATCTAATTTTGCTTTAGCTACAGCTAATTGCGCAATTTGTTGTGAAACCGCTTGAGATAAGTCTAAAGTATCTAAAGTAGCTAATAATTGTCCTGATTTTACAATTTGTCCTTCTTGAACATAAACTTTATTAACCTTAGCATCAACTTCTGAGGAAATAATGGTTTGAGTTTTAGCTGATAAGTCTCCTGTAAAATATACTGCATCGTTGATTGTTTGCTGTTTAGCAGTTTGAACATCAGATTGATTTAATAAAATTATTGCATTGCTTGATGAGTTTTTGTCTGAGTTACGTTGATTATTATATGCTTTTATCCAGCTAAATAGACCAATAGTTACAATTAATCCCCCTAAAATAACTAATTTTTTATTTCGTAGCCACATATTAATTATATCCTTTAAAAATGTATCATGATGCTATGCTATAAAAACCTTGCTTATTATAGCTCGATATGTAGGTCGTTAGTTTAACATATCTCTTGACCTCATCTACTCCCTAAATGAGGAAGATTATTACCTTGCTAAACCATACATATAACTTGGTTAGCTAATTCTGTAGGCTCCCACTTGGTCATAATGTTTTGAATGCTTAGTAATTTAAAGATGGGATAGTGTTTTTTTTGGAGGGGGAAATCTCAAGTAGAATTGGCAATGATTTAGTAGAGTATACTTGTTTAATGAACTCAGTGTCAATTACCTCTATGATACTATTAATTTATGAAAAATACAATTACAAAATTAAGCAATTTAGACAGCATGAAATATGAGATTAGAATTGTTAGGCATCGCGTATTTAACTTACATGTATACTTGTTTTACTAGCTATTTTGTAGCTTTCTGCGGTGTTGCTCCCATTCGTATTATTCGTCAATAGATTAAGCAACAAAAAACGCTAAAATAGCTGCTACATTAGCTTACGCCTTATATCCTCCCCCTGAATGGAGAGGTTTTATGGCGTGTTGGATAAATAATTAATTTTGGCAACTTTGAACAGAAACTGAGTTAATAATAATAGGATTGATTGGAAGATCTGCAAAATCTGGGTTAGTATCAGTAGTTGCTACATGCCCCATAGCATCTACTACATCGGTTCCTTGGGTTACGTGACCAAATACAGCATAGCCATAACTTTCTGGTGTTTTAGCTTTGAAATCTAATTGAGGATTATCCTCGAGATTAATGAAGAATGTAACATCAGCACTATTTGGATCTTGGTAACGAGCCATAGAAATAGTGTATTTTAAATTGCTTAGACCATTGTCTGCTTCATTTTTTATTGGTTTACGATCTGCTGGAGTAGATTGTAAATATTGATTAAATTCACCAGCTTGAATAACAAATCCAGGAATAACACGATAATAGATTTTGTTGGTATAATAACCCTCATTTACATAATGTAAAAAATTCTTTACAGTAATCGGTGAATCCTTTGAATCTAATTGTAATTGAATATTTCCCATATTGGTTTGCATTAACACTAATGGATTTTTACATTCATTATTAACTATATTTTTAGCTACGGAGTAACTCATCATACCGATTGTAAAAAGAGAACAGGTTAATATTTTAGTGATTTTATTCATACGATACTATCTTTCTTATAGTAATTTGTTAAGTGAAGTGAAAAATAAATAAAATTTAATTTTTGCTTATTTGTTTGATAATATAAAATATGTGCAATATTGGCTTATCGAACATTTATTGCAACTAGGATTACGTGCTTTACAGATATACCTCCCATGTAAAATTAACCAATGATGTGCATTTAGCATGAATTGTTTAGGAATAATGTTGATTAATTCTTTTTCAACAGCAATAACCGTGTTTCCATTAGCTAGACCTAAGCGCCGAGCAACACGAAAAATATGTGTATCCACAGCCATAGTTGGCTGTTGGTATAGAGTATTTAAAATTACATTTGCAGTTTTACGTCCAACACCGGGGAGTTGTTCCAACTCAATGCGTGTTTGGGGTACCTCACTATTATATTTTTCAGCTAGAATTTTGGCTGTTGCTACAATATTTTTTGCTTTATTCTGATATAAGCCAATAGTTTTTATATATGGTAATACACCTTCTACACCTAGGTCAGCTAATTGTTGTGCAGTATTTGCTATGTTAAATAATTTAGCGGTAGCTTTATTAACGCCTTTATCGGTTGCTTGAGCGGATAAAATTACCGCAATCAGTAATTCAAAGCCACTGTTATAAATTAATTCCGTTGTAGGATGAGGATTTAATTGTTGTAAAGTAATAAAAATTTTTTCTACAGTGTTAATATTTAAATTCATTTTATTCACTTTCATATTGATATGCTAAATTTTCAAAGCGTGTATATTCGTGTAAAAAAGCCAATTTAATTACGCCAGTTGAACCACTTCTGTTTTTAGCAATATTTACCTCGGCAATTCCTTTTAATGGATTTTGTTGTTCATGATTATAATAATCATCACGGTAAAGAAGTAGAATAATATCTGCATCTTGTTCTAATGCGCCAGATTCACGTAAATCAGAAATATTTGGTCGTTTATCAGTGCGGCTTTCTACATCTCGATTTAATTGTGATAATAAAATTATTGGAACATCTAGTTCTAGGGCTAGTGTTTTCAATGAGCGAGAAATTTCGGCTATTTCTTGAGCTCGATTAGAATTACCACCTCCAGTGCTACCACTCATAATTTGGACATAGTCAATTACAATTAATCCAAGCTTACCTTCTCGCTCAAATAAACGACGTGCTCTAGCTCGTAAATCAATTACATTTATACCAGAAGTTTCTGCTATATGAATTGGAGCATTTTTCATTTCATCTGTCGCAAAAGTAATTTTTTCAATCTCTTCGGCAGTTAATCGTCCACGTTTTATATTCCCATGATCTACGCGTGCTTTTGAACTTAGCATTCTTTGTACTAATTGTACCCCAGGCATTTCTAAAGAAAAAACTACTACTGGTAAATTATTTCTTAATGCAATATTTTCAGCAATATTTAAAGCAAAAGAGGTTTTACCCATACCAGGACGTCCTGCTATAATAATCAATTCGCCAGGTTGTAATCCTGAGGTATATTGATCTAATTCTATATAATGAGTGGCAATTCCTGTAATTCCATCTTTGTTTTCTTGGTGTACAGCTGCCATCATTTTACTGATGACTTCATCTAATAAATCGCGGAATGGAATAAATTGTTTATTACTGGAGTTTAGATCTTTAATACTAAAAATTTTTTGTTCTGCTTCATCTAGAATTTGATCAATATTGCGACCTTGTGGTGCATAGGCATTTTCTGAGATGATGTTACTAGCACTAATTAATTCACGTAAGATATAACGTTCGCGAATAATTTCTGCATAACTACTCATATTAGCGGAGCTTACTGATAATTCAACTAATGCATTTAGGTATTCAAGGCCTCCAACAAAATTTAGTTGGTTATTTAATTTTAATGATTCAGCAACAGTCACTATATCGATATTACGCTTTTCAATTTTTAAGCGCCCCATATATTCATAGATTAATTGATGCTCTTTGCGGTAGAAATGTTTAGGAAAAATTACTCCAGCAACAAAATCAAAATTGTATTCATCTAATAAAATACCACCAATTAAAAATTGTTCAGCTTCAACAGAACTTGGCGGTGTTTTTAATATTGTTAAATTATTTTCTAGAGTAGCCATATAAACCTTATCATAATTATGCAGAGTAAAATAATTGTATATTTTATAAAATTAATATTTAGAGCAATTGCTTAGCTCAAATAAAATATATTCA
>JBDLTW010000183.1:0-3368 GCA_039805605.1 Pseudomonadota bacterium | reverse complement strand
TTAAACACAATACGATAATTAACATTCTTTAAATAGTATAAGGCATGAGCATATTCTGTAAAACTTTGATGATGTGCCGTTTTTACCCCATATTTGTTCATAAATTGCTTGGCAAAAGCCTTACTACCTTCAAGTTTAGCTGCTTGTTGATTTGCACCAAAAATAGCTAAACCATGAGCTTGAAATTTATCGACAATTCCTGCTACCAATAGTTCTTCACTACCGACAAAAGTTAAATCAATTAACTGTTGTTGGGCAAAATCCAGCAATTCATCAATCTTAGTTAAATTGACTGTGGTTACTTTAGGTAATAGGTTACAACCAGCATTACCTTCAGCAACATAAATTTGTTGAACTTGTGAGCTTAAGCCAAATTTCCATGCCAAAGAATGTTCACGTCCACCTTTACCAATTATCAAAATTTTCATAACTATACCTTTTAGACAAATTAACTAGTTTAGTCTTTAAATGGATTATCACTATTTTTATATTCAATTCTTAATGGTGTACCTACTAAATTAAACACCTTACGGAATGAACGCTCTAAATATTTGGTATAGGCACCTTGTACTGCCTGTAAACTATTACCATGAATAATAATAATTGGTGGATTACTTCCTCCTTGATGAGCATAACGCATTTTAGGTCGGAAGTTTCCTTTATGTGCAGGTGGTTGGCGATTAATCGCCTCTTTTAAAATTCGCGTTAATTTAGGTGTTGGTAATTTAGCAAATGCCGAAGTATAAGCCGCTTGAATAGATGTTAATAACTCACCAATTCCTTTTTTATATAATGCTGAAATATAAGTGTATTTAGCAAAATCTAAAAAATGTAACTTAGTTTTAATATCATCTTTGATCATAGTACGACGTTCTTCATCTAAATGATCCCATTTATTTACTGCCACAACAATTGATTTACCTGCTTCTAAAGCATAACCAACAATTGTAGCATCTTGTTCAGCAATGTCTAAGTGAGCATCTAAAACTAAAACTACCACATTTGCATCACTAATTGCTTGAATTGATTTTAATACTGAAAATTTTTCTAATTTATCCTGAACCCGACCTTTTCGACGAATTCCAGCGGTATCAATAATCGTATATTGTTGCTCATTTGCCTCAAAATCAATATAAATACTATCTCGAGTAGTTCCCGCTTCATCAAATGCAATTACTCGATCTTCACCCAAAATAGCATTAACTAAAGTTGATTTACCAACATTTGGTCGCCCAACTACAGCAAAAGTTATTTTATCTGGATTAGTGGTTTCATTCTCTTCAGCTTTTTTGCAATTACGTAATACATCGTCAATTAGTTTATGTACTCCATCACCATGAGTTGCAGAAATAGGATAAAGTTTAGTTAAACCTAATTCATAGAAATCACTAATGGCAATTATCTTATCAACACCTTCAACTTTATTTACAGCAACAAAAACAGGCTTATCTAAAATACGCAATTTATTTGCAATTAGCTTGTCTTGTGGAGTAAAGCCATTTCTACCATCAACCATAAAAATAACAATATCCGATTCATCGATTGCTTGTTCTGATTGACGAGCCATTTCTAACATTACGCCATTATCAACTAATGGCTCAAAACCTCCAGTATCAACTAAAATATACGGCTTGTGTCCAACTCGACCGATACCATAATGACGATCGCGAGTTAAACCCGCAAAATCAGCAACTAAGGCATCACGTGAACGTGTTAAACGATTAAATAATGTTGATTTACCAACATTTGGTCGTCCTACCAATGCAATTGTAGGTTTCATAAAAGTCCTTAATAATTTTTAATTAAAGCAAGATATCCACTTGCTGATTGGAAAATAATACCATTATCACGCACTAAAGGATAAGAAATGCCACCCTTTAATGGGGTACTAATTCTAGCAACTTCACTGCCATCATTACGATTAAATAAATGCGCATAACCATCATTATCAATAACTAAAATACCATTATCTAAAATTACTGGTATACTTAATTTACGATATTGAAAATCTTTATTTTGCCAAATTATTGCACCACTAGTTTTATCAAATGCTTCAATAACTCCATCTTGTGATACAGCATAAACATTTTGTTGGTCAATAACTAATCCTTGGCTTGAGTTAAATTTTTTTTGCCACAAAATATTACTTGACAAAGCATCTAAACAAGCCAGTTTACCATTATAACTAGCTACACAAAAAATTTTATCATTTAATACTGGGCGCATACCAATATCGGTTAGTTTATCAAGGTCGGTAGCTCCTTCAGGTACTGCAATATAATTTTCCCAAATGCTTGTTCCTGTATGCAAATTAAGCAATGCTAGTTTACCACCAGGTAAACCAGCAATTACCACTTCATTTCCAACTATTTGAAAACTATTTTCAACCCGTAAGGTTAATGGTGGAATTGGTTTTTGATATACCCATACTGGGGATCCATCGTTAACATTATACGCCAAAAGTTCAGCATCATTAGTACGTACAACCACAATATCATTAGTTGCTTGTGGTGCTTCGATTGATAAAGTAGGTAATTGAACCTGCCAACGAACTTCACCACTATTTTTATCAATCGCTAATAATCGAGCATCTTTAGTTGTCACAAAAACTAAACTACCAGAAACACCAATTCCACTAGATAATTTATATTTTAAATCAAATTGATTAATAATACTCCCATCACTAGGATCAATTTTATAGATTTCACCACTAGCATCTGCAGTAAATACCGCATTATCAAATGCAGTAGGCACAAAGCTACCTGCATTACTTACTGCCAAGCTACTTTGTACCCAACCTTGATTTAAAGTAACACTATTCTCAATTTTGGGCATAGCTTGTGGTTCAGGTAAATTAGTACTAGAACAAGCAATTAAGCTAGTTAGAATACCACTAGTAATTAATAGGCGCACTAGTGCTTGTTTCAAGACTTAGCTCCCGATAATTTCTAATTTCATTTGAATTGCTTGTTGAGTACTTGGATCATTAGCAGCTTTTTGTAATCCTTCTTTATACGCATCACGAGCTTTATTTAAATCACCTTGAGCGATATATAAATCACCACGACCTTCATAAAATAAGCCATCAAATGCTCTTTCATGCTTAGTACGTAGTAATTCACGAGCTTTATCAAAACGTTGTTGATCAATATATAAACTAGCTAAACGTAAAATAGCAACGCTTTGTAAATAACTATCTTGAGAGTGATCCTTAGTCCATAATAAATATTTTTCTGCTTTGGTATAGTCTTTTTGGCTAAATACCATTTTAGCTGTTTGCAAAGCTGCCATTGGTGCATATTCGGTTGAGCCAAAATTATTAACCAAATTATCAGTAATACTAATAACTTCTTTAGTTTGTTTAGCCG